>DATHOV010000154.1:0-3719 GCA_035484515.1 Lysobacteraceae bacterium | reverse complement strand
CCAGGCTCGACCAGCAAACGTTCGATACCGTGAGAGCCATCCTGTTGTCCAGGGGCACATTCGCGTTCGTGGCCTATTGGCTTCCCGTCAATCTCTGCAATCGCAACAGCAAGGATTTCCGCGGAGCCGCGCGCGCGCACTGGCTGCAGGATTGCGCGCAGGCAGGCCGGACGATGATGGCGCACTCGACGTCGATGGACGGAAGGCACACGGGTGTTTCATTGCTCCGCGAGACCGGACTGGCGACCGCAGAGGACATCGCAAACGCCCGCGTGGTGGAGTGGCAGTACGAGAACTATTCGAAGCCGGTCCTGCACGATCCCGCTGAACAGGTGCGATTCCTGAAGGAGGAAGCGTCCACCTGGGTCCAGGCCGGCGACGAGGTCACGACCTTGCAGCGCATGATGCAGCAGAGCGGGGTTGCGCTGACGCCACCCGCGAACTGGCAACCGCACGACAACGATGGCAAGCCGGTCGGCGCCCTTCGGTAAGTCTTCCGTTTCGCCGTAGCATCGTCCTCCGGCCTTTCGCGTTCGCTCCGCACTGCGTCCAGACCGGGGGCACTCATGATTGGCACCTCCCTTTCAGGGGACGGAGGTCGTTGGTCCGAGTGAACTACCTCCGTCCCCTGGACTAGGATTGGAGGGCAGAATTGCATGCGGGAACAGCAGCTACTGGATCAGCACAGGACTCACCTGCGGCACAATCCCAGTTTCTTCCTGCACGACGTGATTGCATTCCGTTTCATCATCGTGAGCAGTCGGGGGCTTTAGACCATGAAACACGACTTGCGCAGTTGCTTCCTCATGCTTCTGATCGGCGCACTCTCGAGCGGATGCTCGTCCATAAGAATCATCCCGCCCGCAAGAACCGTTGAGCCGGTAAGTCTGGACCGACTTTCCAGGGATCCAACGCGCTACTACGGTCACAAGGTGGCAGTCGGCGGCTTGCTTCGCATGGGGAGTGAGGGAGATGAACTATGCAACGGCCCCGGCAACGATGAGAGCGATGGCTGCATTGCAATTCAGAGATCCGGCATCTTCAAGAAGCGCCGAAGCGATTACTTCGGGCGCTTGAACGAGCGCCAGGTAACCTTCACGGCAGAACTTGTTGCAACTCCTCCCAGCCCACCTGCATCCTGCCCCCCGAATCAGGAGTGCAACGATGCGGGCCACAAGCCGCCATTTGAGCTCAGGGTGCTTTCTCCCATACAGGTGCCATGAAGGGGCCCAGCGGCACCTGACGATGCGCTCAAGCGAACCATGCGGGAGGAAGTTTCCGGTGCAATCGTGCGCTGCGGCCCGCACGGCCGTTTCGCTCAGGCGTTAGGCATCACACAAGGAGACATGGAGATGTTTCGAGGTTCCTGCCTGTGTGGCAAGGTCAGCTACGAAGTCCGCGGCTCGCCCGAGTCCATGTATTACTGCCACTGCGGCATGTGTCGCAAGGCCACCGGCTCCTCATTTGCAACCAACATGCTGGTCCAGGAAACGGACTTCGTCGTCACCTCGGGCCAGGCGCTGATCAAGGCGTTTCAATCGAGTCCCGGTGAGTATCGCCATTTCTGTTCCGAGTGCGGATCGCCGATTTACGGAAAGGCACTGATACGGGAAGGCAAGGTCTCGGTGCGCTGTGGCGCCCTGGATGATGATCCATTGATGCGGCCGACGATTCATATCTACACCGCATCGAAGGCACCATGGACCTCGATTTGCGACCAGCTCCCGCAGTTCGCCGAGGCACCGGAGCCGTGATGCCCGCAAGGTGCTCCAGCGGACCGTCCTGCTGTGCTCGCGGACGGCCGCTGAGCCTGGGCGTCTGGCTTAGGGAAAGTCTTGCATGACGATCGTGCATACCCTGGCAAGCCGCATCGCCACCAGCCACACGACCGCGTCGCCACCCTTTCTCGTGGCGATCTGCGGATGGGCGGACACGGGAAAGTCGACGCTCGCCCATGAGGTCTGCAACGCGCTTGCGTCGATGGGGACGAGCGCCGACTGGATTTCGACGGATGCCTTCATGAACGACCGCGCGGAGCGCAACCGCCTGGGCATCAGCGGCTACAACCCGCTGTCCATCGATGTCGCAGCGCTGTCGGATACGGTCCGTCGCTTCGTCGCGCGGGAGAACGTCACCTATCATCCGTACGACAACAGGACAGGCACGAAATCACCGGTCCAGAAAACCATCCGTCCCCAGTCCGTGATCGTCGTGGAAGGCATCCACGCCTTCCACCCTTCGATTGCGAGCGCACACCATCTGCGCGTGTTCATCGACGCCGATGAGCCGACCCTGCGGGCCATGAGGCTGAGGGCGAACATCGACAAGCGCGGAATGGACCCCACGCAAGCAGCAAAGCGCATCGACGCAGAACTCGAGGACTACCGGAGGTACATCGTGCCGATGAAGAGCCGGGCGGATGTGTCGGTGACGGTGAGCTGCGATTTCGACTACGCGATCAAGAACGATGGCGTTGGCAATCTGATCGCGACGCGTCTGCACGATGCGAGTGCGCTACTGGGATCGCTTGATGCGCGGTCCAGGGATTTTCACTAGACGTTCCTGAGAGAACGCTCCCCCAACGTGTCATCCCGACCCCGGACTTGGACGCCGTTCGCCTCTGGCGACTGACAATTCAAACGGTAATTCACCCTGGCCCGTTTTTGGGGGGATATCCACCCGGCCCCTTTTCCGGATCAAGCGGGAACGTACGTCAAACTGATCACCTCCTCGCCAATCAGATCGCTCCTCACAAGGCGCAGCGGCGGCCTGGGGCCGGTGAAGAACGGCTTGCCGCGACCGAGCACGATGGGGTGGAGGTAGAGTCGATACTCATCGATGAGACCAAGGTCTGTCAGGCTTCCTGCCAGGTCCGGTCCGGCAACTTCAATCTCCCCAGCGAGCCGGGCCTTCAGCCCACGCAGGACCGCTTCGATGTCATCAGCGACGAGTGTGGCGTTGGGTCCGACCGACTTCAACGAGCGCGACACGACCCACTTCGGCAGGCTCCGCCACACTGCCGCGAAGTCGCGCTCCTCTGCGTCCCACTCGGGTTGGTCATCGTCCCAGTAACGCATGATCTCGTACATGCGGCGTCCGTACACGCCGCCGGTCAGGTCGCGCACTTGCGAGATGAAGTGACGAAAAAGCGCCGGGTCTGGCCTGAATGCCACATGGTCGACGTAACCATCCAGGGACTGGTTCATTCCATAGACGAGCTTTGCCATGGCACCCAACCTCCACGCCAGATTCTTCACAATGACGCAAAGGGTACTCGGCCCATTGTCCAGGCGCACAGCCGAAGCGTCGGACCCTTCGCTGCGCTCTGGATGGCATTCGCGTGCCATTTTTTCAACGATCGCATCGCATCGCGATCACGCCTGCAGTTCGCTGGTCGAATGTCTGAGGTCGGGCAGCTGCGGCAATTCGCGATCGGCCCTGTTGAGGTGCGCATGACCGAGTTGTCGGGGACGATGCGACAGCGATGACCTCTCAGGCCGATGCCGCCCGATCGCGGCGGTCGCAACAATCGCTTGACGCCCGGCCCGCTCGTTGACAAGTTGTGCCCTCATCTGAGCATGGAGCGTGCGATGTCCCTGATCCTCTATTACCACCCACTCTCCTCCTTCTGCTGGAAGGCGCTGATCGCGCTCTATGAGGCCGACGTCCCCTTCGAGCCGCGGCAGGTGAACCTGCGCGATCCCGCCGAACGCGCCGCC
>DATHOV010000153.1:0-4417 GCA_035484515.1 Lysobacteraceae bacterium | reverse complement strand
ACCAGGTTGCCGGCTTGCACGAGGATGCGTCCGGCGCGTCCGTCGATCGGTGCGTGGATGTCGGTGTAACCGAGCGTGAGCTGCGCCGCCTGGACATTGGCCTGGTCGACTTTCACGCTCGCCGCCGCTGCTGTCTCGGCGGTCACGAGTTGCTGCATCTGGTCGGCGGAAATTAGGTGCTTGTCCGCGATCGGCTGGTTGCGCACGACTTGTGCATGAGCCAGTCCGCGCGCCGCTTCGTCCTTTGCGAGCGCAGCGTTCACCTGCGCCAGCGCAGCCTGTGCGGGACGCGGGTCGATGCGGAACAGCAACTCTCCTTTCTTGACCTCGTCGCCGTCCTTGACGTGGCTTTCGAGCAGTTGCCCATCGACGAGCGACTTCACTGCGACGGAGTTGATCGCCTCGACGCTGCCGACCGCGACCAGCTGCTCGGGCACGGAGCGCTTCTCGACCGTGGCGACAGTGACCGGGGCCGGGGGTTCGGCCGTCGTCGCCGACTCCTGCGAGCAGGCGCCGAGCATGGCCAGCGCCATCAGCGCGAAGCATGCACGCGAATGGCGGAACAGCGAGGAATCACGAGGTGTGAAAAGCATGCAGAACCGTCCGTCCAGCGCGTAAACCGGGGACATTATGTCCCAAGCAGGCTTCCTCTCTGCGGAGATAGGTCGTCCGTCATGGTGCGACGATTGCTGCAGCAATTATCAGCGGATTGAAGTCCGCCAGCGAGGGCCGAGGTGCGCGTGGTTGCACGTACCCCGTCGGCGGACTAGTCTGCGGCGGATCGCTCAACCCCCGGGGGCGGTATGCCGAAGATCATCGCGGCCCAGGGTTCCATCCCTGGCCAGACAGAGAACGAAGGCCTCTACATCAAGGACAACAAGACCTGGTCCTCGCCTCCGGGTGGCTGGATGGCGCACCAGTCCGGCAAATGGGAGCAGATCAGCCTCGCGGGCATCTCCCTGCAGAGTGCGGTGGGCGGGCCCAATATCTTCATGGCAGGACTGGTGTTCGAGACCGCCAAGGCGGGCGAGAGCGGGCAGTTGCGCGATCAGGTCGGCGGCAAGGTAGGCACCTGGAAGGTGATCGGGGTAGGCTAGACACGGGGCCACAGGGGTGATGGTGCCTGCGCTGGGAGGCTCTGCGCAGGCTCGTGCGTCTTGGCTGGGGGCTCGGTTAAATATAAGTTAACCATGCGTTAAGGTTTTGTCCGGTCAGGTCCTCGCGCTGCGTTGGAACTGTCGCAGAATGCTTTTCGCACATAGGTGTCCTGCCACGGATTTCGCTCGATGCGCCGACCCAGGCATTGAAGCGCGAACCGCGCTTCCATTGCCTGCCACGGATCGGAGTCCGACGCCTCATGGACCTGCTGCGCTTCCTGTACCGGTTACCCCTGCGCGTGCTGCGCTTCCTGTTGCTGCTGGCGAGCTGGCTGATGCGATCGGCCGGGCGGGTTCTCGATCGCGTATTGCGTCCGGTGATAGGCGATGTCACCTGGCTCGCACCGTCGTGGCTGCTTGCGGTCCGGCGCGATCCGCGTCGCTACGCGACGATCGCCGGGTGCATCGTGGTGGTTGTGGCAGGGAGCTGGTACGGCTGGCAGTGGTGGAAACACCGCCCGCATCCGCCGGAACCCGCGCGCATCACCTGGACGGTCCGCCAGCCGGACACGACCGACTATACCAAGCAGCCGATCGCCATCGATGCGCTGCAGGTCAACTTCTCCGCTTCGGCCGCGCCGATCGAAGCGGTCGGCAAGACGGTGACGAAGGGCATCGGCATCGAGCCGGCCGTGAAGGGCCAGTGGAACTGGGTGGACGACAAGACGTTGCGCTTCGTGCCGTCCGCCGACTGGCCGGTCGGCCAGAAGTACAGCGTGAAGTTCGATGTCGCCACGGTCTTCGCGCCGCACGTGCTGATGGCCGACGACCATTTCGATTTCGCGATCGCGCCGTTCAAGGCGACGCTCGGCAAGGGCGAGTTCTACCAGGATCCGACCGACGCGACCGCGAAGACGATCATCCAGGAAGTCGATTTCAACTATCCGATCGACCCGGTGCGCTTCGAGAAGGCGATCGCCCTGGCGGTGCTCGACAAGGACGGTCAGGACGGCCCGCCGCTGCTGTTCACGGTGACCTACGACCCGTTCAAGCTGAAGGCGTGGGTGCACTCGCAGCAATTGCCGTTGCCGCGCGACGACGGCATGGTCGCGGTGAAGATCGACAAGGGCTTGTGCAGTTCGCGCGGTGGCGATTGCACCGAGCAGCCGTTGCGCGCCTCGGTCCGGGTACCGGGCCTGTACAGCCTGACGATCGACGAGATCAGCCCGACCCTGGTGGACAACGACCGCTACGAGCCGGAACAGGTGATGGTGGTCAGCGTCGGCGGCGCGGTACGCGACAGCGACCTCGGCGGTCTGGTCCACGCGTGGATCCTGCCTGCAAGCAGTTCCGGCAATGCGAATGTCGCCAGCGTCAAGCCGCCATCCAGAAGCGGCGATGCCGACGACGACGACACGTCGGATGACCAGGCGCCCTACGAATGGAGCCAATCGGAAGTCAGCGAAGGCGTGCTGCATCGCTCGAAGCCCCTCAAGCTCGAAGCGGTGCCGACCGAAGCCGAGTACCAGGCGCTGCAGAGCTTCAAGTTCCACGCCGACCCCGGGCAGCGCATCTACGTTCGCATCGACCAGGGACTGAAGTCCTTCGGCGGCTACATCCTCGGCAAGCCACGCACGGAACTGTTCACCGTGCCCGAGTATCCGAAGCTGCTGCGCTTCGTGGCCGACGGGTCGCTGCTGTCGCTCGACGGCAGCAAGCGCATCTCGGTGGTTTCGCGCAACATGCCGGGCATGCACCTGCTGGTCGGTCGCGTGCTGCCCGACCAGTTGCAGCACCTGGTGAGCCTGAACCAGGGCAACTACAGCCATCCGCAGTTGCCTGAGGATTTCAGCGAGGACCACATCGTCGAACGTTTCGAGCTCAAACGCTCGTTCCCGAAGGACGATCCGGCCCACGCGCATTACGAAGGCGTGGATCTTGGCCAGTACCTGAAGGAAGGCAGGCGCGGCGTGTTCCTGCTGCACCTGTCGGGCTACGACGAGAAGGCCGAGAAGAAGAAGGCAGCGGCCGATGCGAAGGCGAAGAAGGCTCAGGAAGAGGGCATGGCGCCGGCGTCTTCCGACGACGATGCCGAAGGCGACACCGCGTCCGACGACGGCTCGGGCGATGAGGGCGGAGGCGACACCAGCGACAGCAGCGACACCAGCGGCAGCGACAAGGTCGGCGACAACCGCCTGATCGTCGTCACCGACCTGGGCATGTTGGTCAAGAAATCGCTCGACGGCAGCCAGGATGTGTTCGTGCAGTCGATCCACGGTGGCGATCCGGTCGCCGATGCGACCGTGTCGGTGCTCGCGATCAACGGCCAGACCCTGTTCACCCAGAACACCGGCGCCGATGGCACGGTCCACTTCCCGTCGCTCAAGGGCCTGGACCACGAGAAGAAGCCCGCGATGTACGTGGTCACCAAGGGCCAGGACATGTCGTTCCTGCCGATTGGCGGCAGCGACCGCCAGCTCGACTACTCGCGCTTCGACATCGGCGGGGATGCCAGCGCGACCAGCGAAGGCCAGTTGTCGGGCTACCTGTTCTCCGATCGCGGGATCTACCGGCCGGGCGACGAATTCCACATCGGCCTGATCGTGCGCGCGGCGAACTGGACGCACAGTGTGACTGGCGTGCCGCTGCAGGCGGACATAGTCGATCCGCGCGGAATGACGATGAAGCAGGTGCCGATCACGATGGACGGCTCGGGTTTCGCCGAATTGTCGTACACGACGGTCGACACCGCGCCCACCGGCACGTGGACGATCAATCTGTACATCGCGCGCGACGGCAAGGTGGGCAACCAGATCGGCAGCACGACCGTGCTGGTCAAGGAATTCCTGCCCGATCGCATGAAGGTGACCGCGAAGTTGTCAGCGCAGGTCGTCGAGGGCTGGGTGAAACCCGATGGGCTCAAGGGCCTGGTCGATGCGCAGAACCTGTTTGGCACGCCGGCGGCCGATCGCCGCGTCGAAGCCTCGCTGAACCTGCATCCTGCATTCCCGGCGTTCCACAGCTGGCCGGACTATCACTTCTACGACATCCGTCGCGCCAAGGACGGCTTCGAGGAAACGCTGCAGGACGGCAAGACCGACGTCAACGGGCATGCCGAGTTCGACCTCAACCTGAAAAAGTACGCCGATGCGACGTACCAGTTGTTCTTCCTCGCCAAGGCGCATGAAGCCGAAGGCGGGCGCAGCGTCGCCGCTGCAGTGCAGACGATGGTCTCGAACAACGACTGGCTGGTCGGCTACAAGGCGGTCGACGACCTCGACTACATCACCCGCAGCGCGAAACGCAGCGTGCACCTGGTC
>DATHOV010000152.1:0-2232 GCA_035484515.1 Lysobacteraceae bacterium | reverse complement strand
CATCGACACCGGTTATCTGGATCGCCACCTCGACGAAGTGCTGCCGGTTCCGCTGCCACCCTCCGCCACCGATTTCGCAGCCGCCGCGACTGCCGCACTGCTGCACGACGAAGCAAACGCCCGCGAACTCGCGCGCACAGGCTCCGATCCGTATTCGCCGTGGGCGCTGGCCGATGGCTGGCGGCTCGGGCATGCGAGCGATCGCGTGCTCTGCCTGCTGCAACGTGGCCAACGGCACCTGCTGCACGCGTCCGGCTACGCCGGCGCCTATCAGGTTCGCGGCGAAGGTTTCGCGGTCGCGGTCGAAGGTGCGCGCCTGCACGATGGCACGTTGTCCGCGCGATTCGACGGCGAGGCGCGACGCCATCGCGCGGCTGCCGACGCGAACTTGGTCCTCGTGCACGACGGCACACGCCGCCTGCGCTTCGAGCGCGTGCCGGCATTCCAGGTCGCGGCGGAAGCCGGCGCTGGCGGCGGCAACCGCGTCGTCGCACCGATGCCGGGCCGGATCGTGCTGGTGAAGGTCAAGGACGGCGATGCGGTCGAAGCCGGGCAGGAACTGCTGGTGATGGAAGCGATGAAGATGGAGCTGTCGCTGAAGTCGCCGCGCGCCGGCACGATCGACATCTTGCGCGTGCAGCCCGGCGATTTCGTCGAATCCGATGCGGTGCTCGTGCAACTCAAGGAATGATCGGGATGAATCCTCGCACCCTGCTCCTTCTCCTGCTGGTGGCATTCGCCATCCTGACCACGAGCGGATGCTCCACCACCCTGGTCGAATCGCTCCCCATCGGCAAGACCACGCGCTGCGACGCAGCGTGGCCAGGACGCTGGCACGCCGTCGAGCACGGCGTCGGCAAGGCCGCCATGAGCGAGCGGATCGACATCAATGCCGACTGCACGCAATTGACCTTCACCGATCCGGAAAAGACCCAGACCGAGGCGCACACGCTCACCCTCTTCTCGACGCGCGCGGGCGATTTCCTCACCTTCGGTTCGCCCGGCGACAAGCCCGACTGCTTCGGCGACGGCAACACCCATTGCGGTACGGAACTGTTCCGCTATGTGCGTACAGGAAATGTGATCCAGATCTACAAGCCCGACCACAGGGCGGTCCACGCGTCCCTCGAAAGTCACGTCGTTTCCGGCTACACCGAAATGAGCCTCGATCCGCAGACCACCGCGACCAATGGCACCCAGACCGGACAGCCCGCCGTCGCCGCAGGACTGATCCAGGCGCGCGCCGCGGCCGCGGACGACAAGCAGCAACCCACCTACCACAACCTCATCGCCGGCAGCTCCGAGCAGATCACCAGGATCCTCGTGGACCACCCGGAATTCTTCGAGAACGATGCCTATCTGATCCTCCAGCGCGAAGGGCCGATGAATGCGGGAGCTCATCCATGAGCGATGATGTCCGCATCGTCGAAGTCGGCGCCCGCGACGGCCTGCAGAACGAGAAGACGATCATTCCCGCCGCGGCGAAGATCGAACTGATCGACCGCCTCTCGGACACCGGCCTGCGCACGATCGAGGCGACCAGCTTCGTGAGCCCCAAATGGGTGCCGCAACTCGCCGACGCGGCCGAAGTGTTCGCGGGCATCGCGAAGAAACCGGGCGTGGGCTATCCCGTGCTGGTGCCGAACGAGCAGGGCTACGAGCGCGCGCGCGCAGTGGGCGTTACCGAGATCGCGGTGTTCGCGGCGGCATCGGAAGCCTTCAGTCGCAGGAACATCAACGCATCGATCGACGAATCCATTGCGCGCTTCGAGCCTGTGATCGCAAGAGCGAAAGCCGATGGCGTGAAGGTGCGCGGCTACGTCTCCACCGTGCTCGGTTGTCCCTACCAGGGCGACGTGCCGCTTGCGGATGTCGTGCGGGTTGCAAAGCGCCTGCACGACCTCGGCTGCTACGAGATCTCGCTCGGCGACACCATCGGCGTCGGCACACCGGGCAAGGCGAAGGCCATGCTGAAGGCTGTCGCATCCGAAGTGCCGATGGCCGCGCTTGCGGTGCACTTCCACGACACCTACGGACAGGCGCTGGCGAACATCCTCTCGTGCCTGGAGGAAGGCGTCGCGGTGGTGGATTCGTCGGTGTCGGGTACCGGCGGCTGTCCATACGCGAAAGGTGCGAGCGGGAATGTGGCGAGCGAGGACGTGGTGTACATGCTGCACGGGATGGGCATCCGCACCGGCATCGATCTCGACAAGCTGGTCGCGACCGGCGCGT
>DATHOV010000151.1:0-2385 GCA_035484515.1 Lysobacteraceae bacterium | reverse complement strand
GCCACGACCATCGGAATCGTCCTGATCGTCGGGCACGACCTTCTCGATAGCGTGAATTCGACGAACCCGATCTGGTCGATCCTGTACGGACCAGGTGTCGTGCTGAAGACACCACAACACGTGGTTTTCGCCGTCTATGCCCTCATTCCATGGATCGGTGTGACCGCAGTGGGCTACGGGCTCGGGCAGGTTTACCGTTGGGAGCCGGAACGGCGACGCAGGTTCCTGCTTCGATCGGGTATCGCGCTGATTGCTGCCTTCGTCGCGATCCGCGGTCTGAACGGATACGGCGACTTCTCGCACTGGGCGCCGCAGAAGACCTTCGGGTTCAGCATCCTGGCGTGGCTGAACACCAGCAAGTACCCACCCTCGCTGCTGTTCCTGCTGATGACGCTGGGGCCGGCGATCCTGCTGCTCTGGTCCGTCGATCGAACGACACCGCGGTTCCTGCGACCTGCCCTGGTGATCGGCAAGGTTCCGCTCGCCTACTACCTCCTGCATTTTGCGCTGATCCACGCGCTTGCCGTCGTCACCTGCTACATGTGCTATGGATCGGCGCACTGGATGTTCGAGTCTCCCGACCTCGCCCACTATCCATTTTCCCCGCCACCGGGCTGGGGCTATCCGCTGCCGATCGTCTATGCGGTGTGGATCTTCGTCGTCTGCACGATGTATCCGTTCTGTCGATGGTACGCCGCAGTCAAGCAACGCCGGCACGACGTGTGGCTGAGCTATCTCTGAGGGTCGCCTTTCTCCCGTACCGCAAGGACTTCATGCAGGAGTCGGCAGGGCCAGACCACAAAATTTGACTCATGGAAAACCGCGGTCTGTCGCTTCCGCCCGATGCGATGCGCTCACGGAAACCGGGTCATGGCGCCCAGGGCTGTGTTGAGTTTGGTGTAGTTCGTCTTCGCGCCGGCCTGGTCGCCTGCGTTGGCGGCGGCATCGAGGTGCTCGACCAGGGTCGCGACGAGGGTCGCGTCCTGTTGCAGCTTCGTCTGCGCGTCGGCGGATAGTTTCGTCGCATGCGCCGGCAGGGCCGCGACGAGATCGCGAATGGCGTCCGCCTTGTGCTGGACCTCTTTCAGCGTGCCGTTCTGGACGATCTTCTGGAGATCGGCGGATTGCTTGTCGATGGCTTTCCAGATGTCGTCCGTGGCGGCCGGAATAGGCGTGGCGGGTTCGCCGGATGGCCCGGATTGCGTGGCACCGGATGCTGCTGCCGCGGGCTGGTCGGCAGGCAGCGACAAGGCGATCGACGAATCCGGTGCCTTGCTCGCGCTGCAGGCAGCGAGCAGGCCGGTCATCGCGATCGCTGCGAGAGCATGGGAGACGGTTCGGTCTTTCATTGCGGGGAATCCTGGGGCCGACAAACCGGCCAGAGCATTATCTGCGCAAAGAGGCCGCAAAGGGTCCGGGTAGACTGGCGACGATGATTCGCAAGAGAGGCCAAACCACAATGCCCAGAGGCATCACATGACCGACAGGCCTGGCAGGTCGCAGGAGTTCGGCCTGAGTTTCATTCTCGCCCTGCAGGTGGGGACGATATTCGTTCTGGCGCCGTTGACGGCGACGGGAGTGCTTTCGGCGGACATCCTCGAGGTGTGCCGGATGGGGCTGGCGGCGGTGGCCGTGATGCTGGTCACCCGCAACTGGATCGTGTCCACCGCGATCGTCTTGACCTTGCTTGCGTCTCTCGCGCTTTCCATCGGTGTCCACTCGGCACGGGAAGTGGTCGTCGTCGCCCTCGGACGCATCGTCGCGTCGACGGCATTCGACCTGGCCATTGCCTGGGCCGTTGCGAAAGTCGCATTCGGTCAGGGCAGGGTCAACGTCCACCGGATCATGGGTGCGCTGATCCTGTATCTGTCCATCGGCCTGGTGTTCGCCAACGCCTACCGCGCCTGCGCCTTGCTGCTCCATCCATCGTTTTCCGGGCTGAACCAGAGCGATGGTCACTTCATCAGCGAGACCCTCTACTTCAGCCTCGCGACCCTGACTACGACCGGTTACGGCGACATCGTGCCCCTGCACCCGATCGTGCGCAGTCTGTGCAACCTGGAGGCCGTCATCGGCCAGCTCTTCCCGGCGACCCTGCTGGCGAGGCTGGTGACGCTGCATGCCACCGATACGATCGGCAAGCGAGCCGACCAGAAGTAGGTTGCATCCCAATGGCTGGCATCGATGATGCCCCTTTGCCCGCAGTTTTCCGGTGGTATCGTTCGATCAACCAGCACCCAGGAATCGACCCGATGAGGTCCTCCGGACTGTTCAGCGCACTCTCCGGAAGACAATGACGACACCACGCACCGGTCTGAAAGCGGCACTCGTCTTCGGCGCATGGATGGCGTGGGCTGGAGCATGCTCCGCGCAACAGCCGGCCAC
>DATHOV010000150.1:0-3466 GCA_035484515.1 Lysobacteraceae bacterium | reverse complement strand
CGCGACTCGAACTTGACGAAGTCCGCGAACGGTATACCGATCCGGGGCTGGATGCCGCCTACCAGGCAGTACAGGACACGGCAACCCGGTTGCGCGGCACCGTCACGGCACTACATCCCCAGGTGCTCACCGAAGTGGGTCTCACCGCCGCGCTGCGTGAGCTGATTCGCGACTACGAGTACCGCGGGCACTTCGCCATCGAAGCCGATCTCGAAGAGGTCGATCGGCCACGGTCCCAGTCCCTGTTGTACCGGGCGGCCCGCGAATTGCTCGCCAACGCACGCAAGCATGCGCGGGCGAGCACCGTGCAGGTCCGCCTCGCCCGAGCGGCCGACGCCATAACGCTGAGCGTCATCGACGACGGAATTGGGTTCGATCCGGCCATCCTGAATCGATGTGTCGCCGAAGGGCACATCGGACTCGCGTCGCTGTCGGTCCGCATTGACGCAATGGGCGGATCGATGACGCTCACCTCGACGATCGGCGGTGGCACGCGGGCATCGGTGACCACGCCCGCCGGCGCCGACTGAACACGCTCGCCCCCGAATGGGTCGGGGCACATGTCGCAGGTTCTGACTCACGATGCTGACACAGGGGGCAACACGCTGGATCCGACGATCGGGCCTGTGGCGAAGAAACATTCCAGCCTCGGTTCGGTGCGCGACTCTCAGAATGCGGATCTCGGCCCGCTCATTTGGGTTTGCCGATCCGGATACGGGTATTGGGTTCACCTATGTGATGAACAGATTGGGTTTTCGTTTGGTAGATCCGAGGGAACCCGCGCTTCGCAACACGCTGTTCCACGACATCCTGGGTGCGCGGCCGCAGACCTAACTCGTTCGCATCCAGAGGGTCAGGGCAGGGGCATCCCGAATTATCTTGGCGCACACAGCCATTTCGAGACCGAGAGTCGAGACTCTCGTATCTCGTCCATATTGAGACATCAGCTGGATCATAAGCTTGCGGCCCGGGCACCGTAACGCTATGCGGTTCCGGCACATTGATGCCGGGATCATCGTAGGGCTGAATACCTGGCGACGAGGAGTTGCATGGACCAAGACACCATGTTGACCACATTGGTCGCCATCAAGCCCGGGCCTGTCATAAGGATCCGTCGGCTGGATCAAAGACGTGAGCCTCCTTGTTTTCAAACTGTTTCAGACCGTGTGTCCACGGACCCCCTATTCGAACTAGTGACGAAGGCGCTAGCAACATGGGAGAATGCCGTGTACCCGCGGCCATTCAGCCGCTGGATCAAGCAGACGCCGCGAGAACACGTGCCAGCGCCGCAGGATCTTGGATGTTGGGGACCACATGCAGACAGCCACATCTTATGCAGACCCCGCAATCGGCGCGGTACTCATATCTTTGGGTGTCTCCGAGCTCGAACTCGCTCGCATGGACGTCGATGCGGGAGCCCGCGAAGAGGACCTGAGGGAAAGGCTCGCCCAATACGCACGGAAGAGTGCTCCTGGGTTAATGGCGCATGAGTGGGCACAAGAGTCGCGGGCCGCACGATGACCCTCCGGCGGCTCGGTGTCCCGGCGAGTCAGTGGCGCCGTCCAGACATCGCTGCAGTGCGCAATGTTCTGGCCCATGTTGGCGCCGATCCGGCACGGGCCCGAGTCTGGCGCGGATCGGTTGTCCTGAGCTTCGCGGAGGTACCGGAGAGTCATCCCTACCTGAATCCGGCGATTGCTGCCTTCTTACAAAATTTGTATGCAGAGATCCCGCATCTCTTGTACTTTTTGAATCCACATCCGGCGAGCGGTGCGCTTGACAGCTTCTTCGCGTCAATCGACGCCCTGTCCCAAACCCAAGACGGAGTATGGCTACTTTGGTCCGATGATGTCGCAACGGCGCTCTACGGAGCACTCGCCGATGCTGCCGAGTTCGCGATTAATCGAGGCGATGACTGGGTCGCCGTTGTCAAGGGCTATGAGTATGACGAAAGCCAATCGAGGTTCTCGGAAATACGCGCGATGCTCATCACTCGTGGAGTCATACGGGCGTGAACCGATCAATCCACGCTCCCCCGTGCCGCACCAGCTCCGTTAGTACCAAGATCGGGTTTCGAGATGCTCATAATCTCTCGTCAATTTCGAGACGGTTGTGGGCAGAGCCCTCGAAACTGTCAAACGTTTAGGGCATGTCCTCGGCCCAAGCGATATGCCCCTCGAAGCCAAGCGATGTCGTCATCGCGCGGTAGCGATCCCTGAAATCGCAGTAGGCAGTTCGACAGCCGCGAGCCCGCGCTAGCAGCGCGCGCAGCCGCAGCAGCCAGATGTCGCGTATCATCAGACCCTCATCGGCTGGCGCGGCCGCTAACCGCTCGATCCCGGCCTCGGCTTCGACCACGTCAGCATCGGTCCCGCGATCGAGCAGTGTCTCCACCAGAACACCCGTCGCTGGAATGCCCCACCCCAGCGGCTGTCCCTCGCGGAACACATGGTCGACGGCGGCGCGCATAAGCGGAATCGCCTCATCGCGATCTCCACGCCGAGCCCGCTCACGCGCCAAGTACACCTCGACGATCGGTAAATCGCACAGGTTGTATCCCGGCCGTCGGAGCACCTCGCTTACCTCGGCCAGCAGCTGCTGTCCGCGGTCACGCTCCGCGGCCGTTTGACGGTGCGCCAGCGCAATACCCAGCGCCAGCCGGGCGTTCGACACCGCGACGTCATCACCGGATCGTTCGGCAACCTGTAGAGCATCCTCGATCTCGCCCATCGCGGGGTCGTCGGGCGTCAGCACGCCATGCGATGTCCCCGCGTTGTAGACCCAGCTGACGACAGTGGCGTAGGACATGGGGTCGGCGCCGCTGGCCATGGCCAGGCCATGCCGCAGGTCGTCTCGCCACCCGGGACGACCCAGGCACGAACGGGCAAAACCTCGCGACACGAGGGCGATCGCTAACGGAGACCCGAAAAGGAAGTTGCCCTTGGACGGATCGCCGTCGGCCAGGTCGATAACCCTTTGTGACCACACCAGCGCGTCACAAAGCTCGGCGCTCTCACCCTTGGCGTAGAACACCGGGAACGACAGCCCCACCGTCAAGGTCGGATCGCCGATCGACTCGATGAGGGTCCAGGCTTCCGATGCCAGCTGCGACGCCTCACGCACCCGGTCCCGAATTGCGTGATCTACCACCTGTCCCGCCATGCCGATGGCCAGTGACGCCTTGTCCCCTGCCGCGGCGCACAACTTCCGCAATTCATCAAAATGGTCACCGGCAACCCATTTATGGGTTCGCCAGGCGGTCGCGCACAACATGGTGCGCGGGGCAATGCGCATGGCTGCTCGGTTGGGGTCCTCTGCGGGCAATGCGTCGGCGATCCTTCTGGCGCGCTCCCAGCCCAGTCGCGCCGCGTTGATGTCGCGGTTGGTCGCCCACGTTGCCGCGCGCATGTGCCAGCCGTAGGCGACGTGCCCATCACCGGCGGCCTCCAGATGCTCGGCGATCAGC
>DATHOV010000149.1:0-9134 GCA_035484515.1 Lysobacteraceae bacterium | reverse complement strand
AATCGTCGACGAAGTAGGATCGGAGCAGGGTCATGCCACCCAGGTCCGCGGGCGATTCCAGCTTCGACGCAAGCGTCGGATTGCAAAGTGGCGTCACCGGCGCGCCGAACAGGGCCGTGCTCTCCATCCCCGGCCACGTACCCGAACCGTACCGGATCGCAAAGTCCAGCCCTTCCGCGGCCACGTCGACCTTGTTGTTGTTGGTGGAAATCCGGATGTCGATGAACGGGTGCGCGGCTGCGAACCGGGACAGCCGGGGCAACAACCAGCACGACGCGAAGGTGCCGACGACACCGACCGAAATGATCTCGCGGGCGAATCCGGTTTCCGCCTGCGCCAGCGCATTCTCGATCCGCTCGAACGCCTGCTGGATGATCGGCAGCAGGTTCAGCGCCTCGTCCGTGAGCGCCAGACCCCTGGGCAGGCGCCGGAACAATTCCACGCCGAGCTGGCTCTCGAGCTGCCTGACCTGATGGCTGATCGCCGCCTGGGTGACGTTCAGTTCTTCGGCTGCGCGCGTCAGGCTCAGCGAGCGCGCGGCTGCCTCGAACGCCTTGAGGGAACCGAAATTGATCTTCATGTCCGCGGCTCTGATGCAGGAAGGACTTGATGCTGGGGGAACGCGATCCAGCATAACCGCGATGCGCGCAACGCGCGCCCCAAGAAAAAGTATGACGAACCACAAGAAAATGTCGCTTGTCCGAACCGTCGGCATCGCGCAGATTCCGTCTCCGCCGAATCCCTGTCGACGCCGCTGCGCGCGACTGCATACGGACTCCAGGAGACAACACGATGCTTGCATTGTTCGCATTCGCTGCACTCGCGTCCGCGGGCGCCACGACAACCACGACCGCTCCGGACGAAGCGCCGATCCATTGCGACGATTGCGCGGACTGGAACCAGCCGCAGGCTCCGTTCCGGATCTTCGGCAACACCTGGTACGTCGGTGTGCAAGGCCTGTCGTCGGTGCTGGTCGTGACCAGGGACGGCCTGATCCTGTTCGATGGCGATCTGCCGCAGTCGGCTCATCTGATCGCCGAAAACATCAGGACGCTCGGCTTCGACATCCACAGCGTTCGCTGGATCCTCAACTCGCACGCGCATTCCGATCACACCGGGGGCATCGCCGCGCTGCAGCGCATGAGCGGTGCGAAGGTCGGTGCGAGCATGCGCGGCGCGCAGGCCCTGCGCGCCGGCGACGTGCCCGCGGACGATCCGCTGGCGGCAGACGAACCGGCAACGCGTTTCCCGCCGGTTGCCCACGTCCAGGCCTTTCGCGACGGCGACACGATCGCACTCGGCGGCGTGACGATCACCGCCCACGCGACCCCCGGCCATACGCCCGGAGGAACGACCTGGACCTGGCGCAGTTGCGAAGGCGCGCGCTGCGCCGACATCGTCTATGCCGACAGCCTCAATGCGATATCGGCCGCGGGGTTCCGCTACAGCGATTCGTCACGCAGTCCGACCACGGCCGACATCCTGCGCCACAGCATCGCGACCGTCCGCGCATTGCCATGCGATATCCTGATCAGCGTGCATCCGGGCGTCAGCGACGTGCTCGACAAGGCCGCCGCGAATGCGCGCGATCCGTCGAAGAATGCATTCCTCGACCCCGGCTCCTGCCGCGCCTATGCCGACTACTACGAGCAGAGCCTGGATGCGAGATTGCTGAAGGAGCGCGGCACGGCTGCGCATTGAGTCGGACTCGGCCATCTGTTCGGCGCGCGGCAGGCGAAAGCGGCGCCGCCGCTTCACACGGCGTCGGAAGGTTCGCTCGAAACCGAGGTCTGGCGCGCCGTCTCCGGCGTGATCTTCAGGATCGTGTGGCGCAGTTCGCGGCCGAGGATCAGCTTGGCGTCCTTGGCCCAGGCTTCGAGCTGTTCGCCGAAATCGAGCTTGCCTTCGGTGTCGGTCTTGACGATGCCGAGCTCGCGCAGTTTCTGGATGAAGCCGCGGAACAGCGACTTGTCGAAGAACTCCGGCGCGGCCGGCGCGTACAGCAGGCTCAGCCGCTGCGCGGTCATCTGGCACAGGTTCTCCAGCTCGCCCGCCGACAGCGTGCGCGGGCCGTTCTTGACCAGCACGGCGACCGCGATGAAGTAGCGCTCGAACGCCTGCTGCAGGCTGTGCGCGATCGAGCGCAGGCGGAACACCTCGTCGGTCTGGCCGGGGCCGCGACCGAGGTAGCCGGTGGCCTCGTCGAACTTGAGCAGGCCGTCGTCGACGAACAGGGTGATCGTGGCTTCCAGACGCGCCTCGAACTGCTCGGGCGTCCACGGCAGGAAGAGTTCGTTCTGGAGGAACGGGTACAGCGTGCGACCCAGTCGCAGCACGCCCGAACGGCTCATCCGGCGGTTGTTCTGGAAACAGCAGGCGACCCACGCCGGCGCGGTGAACAGGTGCAGGACGTTGTTGCGGAAGTAGGTCTGCAGGACCGCGGTTTCCTCGTCCATCGACAGCACGTCGCCGAGCGGATGCTCGGTGCGCACGAGGATGCCGATCTCCTCGCCGTACTCGATGATCTGGTAAGGCTCCATGTGGGTCACGGTCACCCGGTCCGAATACGGAATCGCCGCGAGCAGGCGCTTGCACAGCGTCAGCAGTTCGAGCAGGTCGGCTTCGGCCATCGCGTGCTTGGGGCTGGACAGCAGGGTGAGCGCGAGCAGGTTCACCGGGTTCACGTCGGCGGTGCGGTTGATGTTGACCTGGATGCGCTGGGCGAGGCCGTCCATCGCTTCGCCGAGCCATTTCGGGCGTTCGTCGCTGGCGATCGAGCGCTCGCGCCAGTCCGGCACGTACTGCTGGAGGATGTCGTCGAGCTTGATCGGTTCGCCGAAGCTCACCGCGACGCGGCCGTACTTGTTGCGGAGGATCCCGAACGCGCCGCGGATGAGCGCCCACACGGTCTCCTTCTGCTTGGGCCGGCCGATCAATTCGTCGAGATAGCTCTTGCCTTCCATCAGCTTCTCGTAGCCCAGGTAGACCGGCTGGAACACGATCGGCCGGCGCGGCTCGCGCAGGAATCCGCGCACCGTCATCGCCAGCATCCCGGTTTTTGCTTGCAGCAATCTCCCGGTGCGCGAGCGTCCGCCTTCGATGAAGTATTCGAGCGAAAAGCCTTCGCCCACGAGCAGGGCGACGTATTCGCCGAGCACGGTCGAGTACAGCGCGCTGCCGCGGATGCTGCGGCGGATGAAGAACGCGCCGCCCTTGCGCAGCAGCGAGCCGACCACCGGCATGTCGAGGTTCACGCCGGCGACGACATGCGGCGGCACGATGCCGTGCGAGTACAGCAGGTACGACAGCAGCAGGTAGTCGATGTGACTGCGGTGCGAGGGCACGTAGACGATCTCGTGCCCGGGGGCGATGGTCTTGATCGTGTCGAGGTGGTGGACTTCGACGCCGTCGTAGATGCGGTTCCAGAACGGGGTGAGCATGAATGACAGCGAGCGCACGACCGGGTGCGAGTAGTCGGCCGCGATCTCCCAGGCGATCGCATGCGCCTTGCGCCAGGCGTCCTCGACCGGCTTGTTGTCCTTGCGCGCCTGGTCGGCGATGGCCTGCTTCACCGAGTCGGTCGCGAGCACCTTGTCGACCAGCAGCCGGCGATGGGAAAGATCCGGCCCGATCACTGCCGCGCGGATGCGCGCGAAGTGCACGCGCAGCACGCGCGAGAGCTTGCGCACGGTGCGCTCGGGCGAAAGCTGCTCGGCGATCGCCGCGCGCAGCGGCACCGGCGCGGCGAATTGCACGATGGTGTTGCGGCCGTTGAGCGCGATCGCGAGGAAGCGGCGGAAGCGGCCGACCAGTTCCCAGTTCTCGGAAAACAGCACCGAGAACCATCCCGACTGCCGGTCCGGCGCGCGGCCGACGAAGATCGATACCGGCACGAGCTGGATGTCGAGGTCGGGCTGGGTGCGCTGGCGGTCGAGCAGGTTCGCCAGGCTTTCCGAATGCGTGCGCTGTCGCGTCGGCCGGCCGAACCATGCGCCGCGCCGGCGCGAGAGTGCGATGTAGGCGCGCTTGCGGCGGAGCGGATCGCCCGCCAGCGGCGTCAGCGGCGAAGGCAGGCCGGTTTCATGGCAGGCGCGTTCGAGGATCAGCGCGCTCGACAGGCCGTAACGCTCGAGCACGAAGCACAGCGGCCGGCCGTCGGCGGCGAGCTTGGCGAGTTCGTCGGCCGGCTCGATGCGCAGCCGTATCCACGGTGCGAGCAGCCTGCCGAGCAGGAGCGCCCACCATGGCGGCCGACGCGGGGACGGCATCGCGGCGGTGGAGGAGTCGGTCATCGGCGGGCTTCAGGCGGCGCGCACGCGCGCCGCCCAAGGGTATCCGAAAGCTCGACCAGCGACGGGTCTCAGTTGTTCCCGGTGGAAGCATCGCTGGCCGGGGAAGCCGGCGCGTCGGCCGGTGCTGCCGGTGCGGGCTGGTCGCTCGCGGACGAGTCCGTCGCCGGGGAGGTCGCATCCTGCGCCGGCGGCGTGGCGTCCTGCGCCGGCGGCATCGCGGGGGCGGCCATCGCCGGGGCGGCCTCGGCGGGCTTCTCGGCCAGCGAGTCCTCGACGCTCTTCACGAGGTCGGCGCTGTACCAGCGGCCGTCGCGCTGGATCATGTCGATGTCGGCGGTCACCGGCGTGTCGAGGATGGTGTAGCTGATCGTCACCACCGCCTTGTCGCTGTCCTCGGACTTCTTCTCGACCTTCACGCTGTCGAGCATCTTGTCGGTGTCGAAGCCGTACACGGCCAGGGCCTTGCGCAGGCCGCCGACGGCGACGCCCATCTTGCCCACGGTGTCGTCGAAGCTCATCTTCTGGGCATCGGCGAGGGTGGTCAGCTTGAGGTCGCGCGCGGTATCGCATACGACCTTGATCGCCTGCTTGGCCTTGTCCGGATCGGCCAGGGGTGCGGTGGTCGCCCACTTGGTGATCGCCGTCAGCACGGCATTGGCCTGGGACTTCTCGGCCTGGCTGAGCTTGGGGTTGTTGGCGATGCCCTGTCCGAGCAGGCCGCTGACCATCGCCACGCCCATCGGGATCTGCGGACCCATCTGCGCGAGCTTGGGCTGGAGGTCGGCGAACAGCTTGTCCTCGGCGCCGGAAGCGGTGAACTTGTCGACGAAATTCGTCTTGAACTGGGCTTCCTCGTCGGCGGTCGGCGCCGGCTTCTTCGCGGCCTCGTCCTTGAAGCGCGCTTCCATCTTCGCGTAGTCGTCCGGCGGCACCATGATGTGGCTGAGCCGGTTGAAGTCGTTGTCGCGCATCGCGACGGACAGGTCCTTCGCGGCGGTGACCGGATCCTTCGCGGCCAGGTTCTTGTCCCCGGTGCAGGCCGACAGCGCCAGTGCGCTGAGGCCGGCGACGGCAAGCAGTTTCAGACGATTCATGAATGCGCTCCTGAGGGGCGGGCAAAGTGGTGCCGTGGCGGCCGGACAGGATACCGGCTGGCGGGTACGCAGGGAAGCGCGGGGCCTGGCGGGTAGCGGGCTGGTTGAATTCCCGGATCGTCCTGGGGAGCCGGCGAAAGTTGCGGCTTGCTGGTTAACCTAGTAGCGTAGCCCGGTTGCGGTTACGGGTCCTGCCCATGCTTTTCGAACATGTCTCCATCGCCGGTCTGGCGCACATCGACGCGCCCGAGCGCCTGAGCTCGGATGCGATCAACGAGCGCCTGCAGCCGACGCTGCAGCGCCTGGGCATCAAGACCGACGTGCTGCGCGACATCGCCGGCATCCACGCGCGCCGCATGTGGGGCGCCGGGATCGAGGCTTCCGATGCCGCGACCCTCGCCGCCGAGAAGGCGCTGCTCGACTCGGGCGTGTCGCGCGACAAGATCGGCCTGCTGGTCAACACCTCGGTCAGCCGCGATTACCTCGAGCCGTCCACCGCCAGCATCATCTCGGGCAACCTGCGCCTGGGCGACAAGTGCCAGAACTTCGATATCGCCAATGCCTGCCTCGCCTTCCTCAGCGGCATGGACATCGCCAGCCGGATGATCGAGCGCGGCGAAATCGAGTACGCGCTGGTCGTCGACGGCGAAACCGCGAACCTGGTGTACGAGAAGACCCTCGAACGCATGTGCAAGCCCGACATCACCGAGGACCAGTTCCGCAACGAACTCGCCTCGCTGACCCTGGGCTGCGGCGCCGCCGCGATGGTCCTCTCCCGCACCGAGCTCACGCCGGACGCCCCGCGCTACAAGGGTGGCGTCACCCGCGCGGCGACCGAGTGGAACAAGCTCTGCCGCGGCAACCTCGACCGCATGGTCACCGACACCAAGACCCTGTTGATCGAGGGCCTGAAGCTCGCGCAGAAGACCTTCATCGCGGCCAAGCTCGCGCTCGGCTGGGTGGTCGAGGAACTCGACGAATTCGTGATCCACCAGGTCTCGCAGGTGCATACGCAGGCCTTCATCAAGGCCTTCGGCATCGATCCGCAGAAAGTGCTGACGATCTTCGCCGAGCACGGCAACATCGGCCCCGCCTCGGTGCCGATCGTGCTGAGCAAGTTGCGCGACCTCGGTCGTCTCAAGAAAGGCGCGCGCGTGGCCCTGCTCGGCATCGGTTCGGGCCTGAACTGCTCGATGGCCGAAGTGGTCTGGTAGCGGATGACGCAGCAGAGCGCCGAACAGGCGCGCCTTCTCGCGAAGGGTTCGTTTCCCGATTATCCGTTCGTCCCCCGGCGCTTCGACGCCAGGCCGGGCATCGCGATGTCGTACCTCGACGAAGGCCCGCGCGACGGCGAAGTCGTCGTCATGCTGCACGGCAATCCGTCGTGGAGCTACTACTGGCGGCACCTCGTGCTCGGCCTGGGCGAACCGGCTGTCGGCAAGGCATACCGATGCATCGTGCCCGACCATGTCGGCATGGGCATGTCCGACAAGCCCGGCGACGATCGCTACGCCTACACGCTGCAATCGCGCATCGACGACCTCGACGCCCTGCTCGCGCACCTGGATGTCGGCGACGACATCACGCTGGCGGTGCACGACTGGGGCGGGATGATCGGCTTCGGCTGGGCGCTGAAGAATGCGGCACGCGTGAAGCGGCTGGTGATCCTCAATACCGCCGCGTTCCCGCTGCCTGCAGCGAAGCCGATGCCCTGGCAGCTCAGGCTCGGTCGCGATTCGATGCTGGGCGCCGGGTTGATCCGCGGATTCAACGCGTTCGCCGCCGGCGCGGCCAGGCAGGGCGTGGAAACCGCGATTCCGGGCGGCGTGCGCCGAGCCTATCTGGCGCCGTACGACTCATGGGCGAATCGCATCGCGACGCTGCGCTTCGTGCAGGACATTCCGCTGGCCGAGAGCGATCGCGCATGGTCGCTGGTCGCCGAAGCCGGTCGGCGACTGTCCGGATTCGCCGATCGCCCGGCTTTCATCGGCTGGGGCCTGCGCGATTTCGTCTTCGACTGGCATTTCCTCGATGGCTTCACGCAGGCGCTGCCGAATGCACAGGTGCATGCGTTCGAGGATGCGGGCCACTACGTGCTCGAGGACAAGCGTGCGGTCCTGGTGCCCGCGATCCGCGCCTTCCTGGAAGCGCACCCTCTGCGCTGAGTCGGGTAATCCGTACACTGCGCGCATGAGCGAGCCGTGCAACATCGCCGCGACCCTGCCGCGCATGGCCGCCGAGCGCGGAAGCCAGATCGCGATGCGTTGCCCGGGCTCTCGCGGCGCTGGTGGTTTCGCGAAGTACGACGTCGCTTTGACGTATGCGCAGCTCGACGCGCGCAGCGATGCGATAGCCGCCGGCCTGGCGAAGATCGGCATCGTGCGCGGCGTGCGCACGGTATTGATGGTGCGACCGTCGCCTGAATTCTTCCTGTTGATGTTCGCGCTGTTCAAGCTCGGCGCGGTGCCGGTGCTGGTGGATCCCGGCATCGACAGGCGCGCGCTCAGGCAGTGCCTCGACGAAGCGCAACCGCAGGCCTTCATCGGCATACCGCTCGCGCACGCTGCGCGCGTCGCGCTGGGCTGGGCGAAATCCGCGCGGATCCGGGTCACCGTCGGCAGGCGCTGGTTCTGGCGCGGCGCCACGCTGAAACGGGTCGAGGCATCGGGCACGCATGCCGGAGCGCAACCGACCGATACGCAGCCCGACGACATCGCTGCGATCCTGTTCACCAGCGGATCGACCGGCGTGCCGAAAGGCGTGGTGTACCGGCATCGCCATTTCGTCGCGCAGATCGAAATGCTGCGCGACGCCTTCGGCATCGAACCTGGCGGCGTCGACCTGCCGACGTTCCCGCCGTTTGCCTTGTTCGATCCGGCGCTGGGACTGACCTCCATCATCCCCGACATGGATCCGACGCGGCCGGCGCTTGCCGATCCGACGAAGCTGCACGACGCGATCGCGCGCTTTGGCGCGACGCAGTTGTTCGGTTCGCCCGCGCTGGTCGATGTGCTCGCGCGCTTCGGCGCGAAGCTGCCGACGATCAAGCGCATCACTTCCGCCGGCGCGCCGGTGCCGCCCGGTGTCGTGACCGCGATGCGCGCCCTGCTGCCCGACGATGCGAAATTGTGGACGCCGTACGGCGCGACCGAATGCCTGCCCGTCGCGGTGATCGAAGGTCGCGAACTGCAATCCACGCGCGTCGCGACCGAGCAGGGCGCCGGCACCTGCGTGGGCCGCGCGGTGGAACCGAACGTCGTGCGCATCGTCCGCATCAGCGACGCGGCCATTGCGGAATGGTCGGACGAACTGCTGCTGCCGCAAGGCGGGATCGGCGAAATCACGGTCGCCGGGCCGACCGCTACCGACAGCTATTTCAACCGACCCGAGGCGACGCGGCTTGCCAAGATCGCCGAACGGCACCCGGGCGGAACACGCATCGTACATCGCATGGGAGACGTCGGCTACTTCGATGCGCAGGGACGCCTGTGGTTCTGCGGCCGCAAGTCGCATCGCGTCGAGACGACAACCGGACCGATGTATACGGAGCAGGCAGAGCCGATTTTCAACACCGTGCCGGTGATCCGGCGTACCGCCCTGGTCGGCGTCGGAAGCGCAGGCAACCAGATTCCCGTGTTGTGCTACGAGACGATCGCGGGACCAGGCCATGAAGGTCGCGCAGGCATCGATGGCCTTGAGGCGCGCTTGCGCGAAATCGCCGCGCGGCATCCACACACTGCGGGCATCG
>DATHOV010000148.1:0-9596 GCA_035484515.1 Lysobacteraceae bacterium | reverse complement strand
TGAATCCCTGCGCGCGCTCGACGAACAGGAACGGGCGCTCGAGGTCGCGGTACTTGACCAGCGCCTTGTCGATCGCGTCCCAGGCACCGCCGTACTTCTGCCTGAGCGCCGCATCCGAGTTGACGTACTTGCGCAGTTCGGCTTCCTGCGAGCTCTTGAACGCGAACACCTTCGGATCCTGCAGGGCCTCGAGCTGACCCTTGAGCGCCTTGAAGGAGTTCTCGACCGAGAACAGGTCGCTCTCGGCGATGCGCTCGTGCTCGGGGTTCTCGGCGCGGAAGCGTTCGTACACGCCGCGCTGCTCGGCCAGCAGCATCAGCCGGTGCGGCAGGTCGATGTCGCGGGTGCTCTCGAGCTCGCTGATCGTGAGCTGGCGATCGGTGCCGCCAGGATTGCCGATCACCACCGTCATCTCGCCCTCGTCGGCGCCGGCCTTCGAGAACGGGAAGTAATCGGCGACCTTCGCGGGCGCGCCGTTCTCGTAGGCGCGCAGCATGCCCATGTCGAGGTCGTAGCGCGGGAAGTTGAAGTTGTCCGGATCGCCGCCGAAGAAGGCCATCGCGAATTCCGGCGCGAACACCAGGCGCACGTCCTGGAAGCGGTGGTACTTGTACAGGTCGTACACGCCGCCGTGGTACAGGTCGATCACGTCGCAGCGCGTGTTCGCCGCGTCGCTGCCGACGCATTCCTTCTCGATGTCGGACTTCACCGCCTTCTCGGCGTGGATGTAGGCCTCGCCGGCCTTGTCCGCGGTCGCAGCCTTCACCTGATCGGTGACGTTGGAGATGGCGTCGAGGCGGTCGATCTCGGTCTCGGGGCACTTGACCTCGTCCTTTTCCTCCTTGGCGTAGAAGCCGCTCTTGATGAAGTCGCGGTCGGCCGTCGAGAGCTGCTGCACGCAGGAATTGACGCAGTGGTGATTGGTCAGCACCAGGCCGCTGCCGGACACGAACGAACCCGAGCAACCGGCCGAGCCCGTGAGCCGGACTGCGGCGCGCTGCGCATGGTCGATCCAGGACTGGTCGGGGCTGAAATGCCAGGTCTCCTGCATCTTCAGGTGCGGCAGGTTGTCGGGCGTCCACATGCCTTCGGCTGCGGTCGCGCTGGCGATCGTGAGCAAGGCGAATGGCAGGGCGAATACGAATCTGGTCATCGCGAATCTCCGGGGGCGAGGCTGCGCAGCGCGGGTTGGGTCGGGTCGTGATGGCGCAAGCTGTGGCATGGCATCGACCGCCGGATTCTAGCCCATGCGTTGTGAGGGCCGTCGTGTCGCTGCCGCAGCGCGTGGGCATCGAATCGAGGCCTGGCTGCCGCACAAAGAAGAAGGGCGGCCAAGGCCGCCCTTCTTTCGTTCCTTACTTTTTGCGATCGCCCGAGCAAGGGTCTCAGAGAGTCTTACCTCCCCGCGAACAGATGCTCCACGCCAGCACGCTCCTCGCGCAGCTCCTTGTCGGTCGCGTCCATGCGCGCGCGCGAGAAGTCGTTGATCGCCAGGCCCGGGACGATCTCGTACTTGCCATCGCGGCACACGCAGGGATAGCCGTAGATCACGCCCGGGGCGATGCCGTAGCTGCCGTCCGACGGAATGCCCATCGACACCCAGTCGCCTTCAGCGGTGCCGAGCGCCCACGATCGCATGTGGTCGATCGCGGCCGATGCGGCCGATGCGGCCGAGGATGCGCCGCGTGCCTTGATGATCGCCGCGCCGCGCTGCTGCACGGTGGGGATGAAGGTCGTCTCGTACCATGCCGGGTCGATCTGCGCCATCGCATCGACGCCTTTCACCGTCGCGTTGTGCAGGTCGGGGTATTGGGTCGAGCTGTGGTTGCCCCAGATCGTGACGCGGCGGATGTCGGTGTTCTTCGCACCGGTCTTCTCGGCGAGCTGGCTGATCGCGCGGTTGTGGTCGAGGCGTACCATCGCGGTGAAGCAATTCGGATCGAGGTCGGGCGCGTTCTGCTGCGCGATCAGGGCATTGGTGTTGGCCGGGTTGCCGACCACGAGCACCCTGATGTTGCGGCTGGCATGCGCATTCATCGCCCTGCCCTGCGGCCCGAAGATCGCGCCGTTGGCTTCGAGCAGGTCCTTGCGCTCCATACCCGGACCGCGCGGGCGCGCGCCGACCAGCAGGGCGTAGTCGGCGTCCTTGAATGCGACGTTCGGATCGTCGGTCGCGACCACGCCGTGCAGGGTCGGGAACGCGCAGTCGTTGAGTTCCATCACCACGCCCTGCAGTGCGCCCAGCGCGGGCGTGACTTCGAGCAACTGCAGGATCACCGGCTGGTCCGGACCAAGCATGTCGCCGGCGGCGATGCGGAACAGCAGGGCGTAACCGATCTGGCCGGCGGCGCCGGTGATTGCGACGCGAACGGGGGTTTTCATTTGTAGAGCTCCGTGAATGGTGAATGGTGAATCGTGAATGGGAAAAGCAGCGAACGGCAAACGGGCAGTGCTTTGGCTCTACCCATTCACGATTCCCAATTCACAGCTTTACTTCAGCTCAGCGAAGAATTCCTGCACCCGCTTCAGGCCGTCGTCGAGCTGATTCGCCGGGCACGTATAGCTGATCCGCATCGCCCGGGGCTCGCCGAATGCGACGCCGGGGACGCAGGCCACGCCCTTCGTTTCGAGCAGCGCATTGCAGAAGTCCACGTCGTTGGCGATCTTCGTCGTGCCATGCGACTTGCCGAACGCGCAGCTGATGTCCGGGAACACGTAGAACGCGCCCTGCGGCTTCGGGCAGACCACACCGGGGATCGCGCGCATGGCGGCGATCACGCGGTCGCGGCGTTCCTGGAATTCGGCGTTCTTGGCGATCGGCACGTCCTGTGGGCCGGTCAGCGCGGCCAGCGCGGCGGCCGTGGTGACTTCGGGCAGGTTGGTGATGTGGTTCGAGTTCAGGGTGACGACGGCGTTCGCTACGACTTCCGGTGCGGCGACGAAACCGATGCGCCAGCCGGGCATGCCGTAGGTCTTCGAGCACGAGTCCATGAAGATCACGCGCTCGCGCAATTCCGGCTTGATCATCACGAAGTTGTGGTAGCCGATGCCGTCGAACACCATGCGGTTGTAGATGTCGTCGGTGATGATCCAGGTGTCCGGATACTTCACCAGCACGTCTGCGAGCGCGGCGACTTCATCGCGCGTATAGACCATGCCGGTGGGATTGGACGGGTTGTTGAACAGGAACACCTTGGGCTTCTGCGCGAGCGCGGCATCGAGCTGGGCTGGCGTGAGCTTGTAGTCCTGTTCCGGCGGGCACGGCAGCAGCAGGATCTTCGCGCCGAGGATCTCGGCGATGTCCAGGTAGCTGGTCCAGTACGGCGTCGGGAAGGCGATCGTGTCGCCTTCGTCGAGCAGCACTTCCATGAGGTTGTAGAGCACGCCCTTGGCACCGATGCCGACCGCGCAGTTCTTGCGCGTGTAGCCGTTCATGCCGACCTGGGCCATGTGCGCGATGAAAGCGTCGAGCAGTGCGTCGGAACCGCGGTTGCTGCCGTACTGGCCGCTGTCGTGGTCGAGCGACTTGCGCACGGCCTCGTACACGTGCGGGCCGGGCAGGAAATTCGGTACGCCGATCGAGAAACTGATGATGTCGCGGCCTTCGGACTTCAGGCGCCTGGCCTTTTCGGCGACCACCATGATCGCGCTGGGCTTGGCGCGACCGACTCGCTGTGCGAGCTTCAGCATCGGAAACCTCGGGAGGTAAGGAGTGAAAACCGGATCGAAAACGCCCATTATTTTAGCATGGCCGTGCGGGTACGCTCCGCGTCGCTCTTGCGCGACGTGGGCGCGATTCTTCGGGGGCAATGCATGAAATCATCCGGATGGGCCGTGCTGCGCGCCTGCCTGCTCTCGCTGTTCTTGGTCCTGCCGCCGCCCGTGCAGGCGCAGGTACGCACGGCAACCGACGCCCAGGGCCAGGCGATCAAGGTCGATGGCAGCATCGTGATCGTGCAGCCGGACATCGAGCTGTCGCTGGTCACCGCCGGCGGAATGCAGGAGCCGCGCAAGGAATGGTCGGACGCGGCGCGCAAGCTGTATCCGACGGCCGTGCATGCCCTGCTCGACGCGAAGCATACCCGTGCCAGGCCCGACTTCATCGTGCCCGACGACCTCGATCCCGCCTCGCGCCTGGGCCAGATCCTGCGGCTCAACGTGGCCGTCGCCCTGAGCATCGCGCAGTATTCGCAGCCCTTCAGCGCACTGGCCACGAAGAAGGACCCGGCGACCGGCAAGCCATCGATGGACTGGACGCTCGGCCCCGGCGTTTCCGAATTGCGCGACGCCACCGGCGCCGACTACGCGTTGTTCACCTACATCCGCGACAGCTATACGAGCGGCGGACGCGCGGCCATGCGCGTGGTCGGAGCGCTGTTGCTGGGCGGCGACATCGGCGGCGGCGCGCAGGTCGGCGTCGCGACCCTGGTCGACCTGCGAACCGGCAAGGTCGTCTGGTTCAACATGATGGCGCGCCAGACCGGCGACCTGCGCGACGAGGCAGGCGCCCAGGCCACGGTCGAGCAGATGCTCAAGGAGCTGCCGCTGTGAAACGTGTCCACAACCTGGGCATCGGCCTGGTTGCGCTGCTGGTCGCGACCGCATCGAGCTTTGCCGAGCCCCCACCTCCGCCCTTGCAGCCCGGCGAACGTCCGCTTGCCGGCAGCACCGAAGCGGAGCTGTGGTACGGCATCGACCAGGCGGAAAAGGGCATCAAGGTGTCGCCGATCCTGGTCAGGGATCCACAACTGAATGCCTACGTGCACGGCGTTGTCTGTACCGTCACCGGCGACTACTGCAGGGATCTGCGCGTCTACATCGTCGACGTGCCGCTGTTCAACGCCGAGATGGCGCCCAACGGCGTCGTGCTGGTCTTCACCGGCGCCCTGTTGCGCATGCACGACGAGGCCGAACTGGCGGTCGTGCTGGGCCACGAGTTCGCCCACTACCGGCAGCGCCATGGCCTGCAATACTGGAACAAGGCCAAGCACACCACCGCCGTCTTCACGACATTCGGCGTCGCCGGCGGCGGTCTGGTCGGAGGCGTGGCGCAAATGGCCGGCAAGGCGAGCATGTTCAGCTACTCGCGCGACTTCGAGCGCGAGGCCGACCGCCTCGGTTTCGCGACCGCGGTGTCGCACGGCTACGACCCGCAGGCCGGCGTGCGCCTGTGGTCGCGCATCCTGCGCGAGGAGAAGGCGAGCAAGTCCTCGCATTTCGTGGTGTTCGCCAGCCATCCGAAGACCGAGGAACGGCTGGAGGACGTGCGCGCCGCCGCCGCAGCGATTCCTCCTGGCGACTACCACGATGGCCACGTTGCCTATCAGGCAGCGGTGCGTCCCTTCCTCGCGCACTGGCTGGACGAGGAGCTCGCGCGTCGCACCTACGACACCTCGATCCAGGTGATCGCCGACCTGCGCGATGGCGCGCCCGAGAGCAGCCTGGGCACGCTCACCTTCTACCTCGCGCAGGCGTACCGGCAACGCCGCGGCGACGGCGACGCAGCGATGGCGAGCAGGCTCTACCGCGATGCGATCGCGCATGCGGACGCACCGCCCGCCGCATGGCGCGAATACGGGCTCGACCTGCGCCAGGACGGACAACGCGTGGCCGCGGCCGACGCCCTGCATCGCTACCTGCAACTGGCTCCGCAGGCGGACGACCGCGCCTTCATCGAGCAATACCTCGCCGAACCGGAAAAACAGCCATGAGCTTCGCACGCGTGCGCATCGTCGGATTGTCCCTCGCCCTGCCCCTGCTTGCGGCGTGCGCGAGCCAGGGCGGCGTGCTGCAGACCGCAGGCAGCGTCGATGTGTTCGACATCCAATTGCAGAGCGATCTCGCCTGGGCGCGCATCAAGGATTCCCTGCAGCACGAGGAAATCTGGACCATCGACGGCATGGCGCTCAACAGCCTGAGCATCTTCTCGGGCGTCGAGCCGGGCCAGCACGTCTTCATGCTTTCGCGCGAAAGATCGTCGCGTCCCGATGGCCCATGGTTCCGCGCCGGCATGCGCCCGGACGAGATCCGCGACATCGTCGTCGCCGCGATGACCGACCAGAAGATGGTCGACATCGCCACGTCGAACCTGCGGCCGCAGAAATTCGGCAGCGTCGACGGCCTGCGCTTCGAGTTCACGATGGCCAGTGCCGACGGCCTGATCTACAAGGGAACCGTCGCTGCAGCGCAGAAGGACGGCAAGCTCGACCTGCTGCTGTGGAAGGCGCCGGCGGAGTACTACTACGACCGCGATGCTGCAGCGGTGGCGAGGATGCTGGATGGGATGCGGTTCACGCACTGAGTCCATTGACTGGAATGCAGAATCAGTGCGTAGGCGGCGCAGGAGACAGAATCAGCGACGTGCGTCGAGCACCTTGTTCCACTCCGCGACCTTCGCAGCCTGACTCGCCAGCAGCGCATCCGCATCGCCTTCGATGGTGACCGAGTCGATGCTGTCGCCGCCCTTGATCGCATCCACGACCTTCTGGTCGTCGGCGCCGACGACCTTGCCGAATACGGTGTGCTTGCCGTCCAGCCACGAGGTCGCGACATGGGTGATGAAGAACTGGCTGCCGTTCGTGTTCGGGCCGGCATTGGCCATCGACAGCACGCCCTTTTCGTGGCGCACGCCGTTGCGGGTCTCGTCCTCGAAACGGTAGCCCGGGCCGCCGCGGCCGCTGCCCTCGGGGCAACCGCCCTGGACCATGAAATCCGGGATCACGCGATGGAAGCTCAGCCCATTGTAGAAACCGCGCCTGGCGAGGTTCACGAAGTTGGCGACCGTGATCGGCGCCTTGTCCGGGTACAGGTCGATGTGGATCGGGCCTTTGCTGGTGGCGAAGGTGGCTTTGAGTGCGGTCATGGGAAATCCCTGTAGGAATGCGCTGACCCATTATAGGTAAAATGCCGCGTCCGATTCGCCAGGCCGCCACGAGCTGCCTGCGGCTGCACGAACAATCCAACGGGGAAAACCACATGAATCAGTTCCGGCGCCTGCTGCTGGCGAGTTCGCTCGCGGCCATCACCCTCCTGACCGGATGCAACCGGCCCAATGGCCACGCTTCCAGCGAAAACCGCCCTCCGGCAGTCGATGCCGCGGCCATCGCCCGCGCCGACGCGCTGATCTCGCAACCGGCATGGCTGCGCGAGCGCCTGCCCGAGCACACCGTCGCCTATGCGCGCATCCCATCGTTGTGGGGCGCGCTCTCGGCGCCGGATGGCCGCCCGCTCGATGCGGCGCTGGCTACCGATCAGCACGCGAAGATCATTGCGTCCCTGCGCAAGGCTGCGCAGAGCGATCCGACCCTCGCCCAGGCGGGCGCCGGCCCGGTGCTGCAACTGCTGCTCGGCGACCAGTCCGGCCCGATCGAAGTCGCGGTGATCGATGCCAGCGACGGCGTATCGCCTTTCAGCCGCGCCCTGGTGACGACTGCGCTCGATGTGCCGGACGTCGCCACGCTCGATGCGCGCATCGCTTCGCTGAGCGCCGGCGGCCAGTCGCCGCTGCAGGCCCCGCTGGATGCGAACGGCGATGCCTCGTTGCAGAAGTTCGGTGCCCTGCACTTCGATGCCCAGACTCATCGACTCTACCTGTCGGTCGGCACCACCGCATCGGCGATGACGCTGGAACAGGATCTCGCCCAGATCAAGGCCACGCGCACCCATCCCATGCAGGAGGACGAGCGCGAGATCGACCAGTCGGGCCAGGGCCTGTTCGTGTGGATGAGCATGAAAGGCCTCAACGCACAGCTCGAAGCGCAGTTGCAGGACCAGCCGCCGGACGGCCTGCTGCGCGATGCGGTCGAGCACATGCAGAGCGTCGCGCTCGGCTGGGGCACGGTGGATGGCCACGGTCGCCTGCAGTTGCAGGTACGCGCGCCGCAGGCGCGGCTGCTGGGCTACCTCGGTGCCAACGTCGGGGACATCGGCATCAAGACCTCAGGCACGCCCGACTGGGCGGCGACGATGGCGATGCCAGGCCACGACAACCTGCAGCAGATCAGGGACAACCTCGACCGCGATTTCGGGCCTGGCGTGCGCACGAAATACGATGACCTGATGGCGAAGCTGCAAACCCAGATCGGTTACGATCCGCTCTCGTTCGAAGGCCTGTTCGGCAAGCAGATGGTGATGTTCGCCGACAGCAACGGCAGTTTCGTCGCGCTCCAGGTGCGCGACAGCAAGACCCTGTATGCGAAGCTCGACGAACTGTCCCGCCGCTTCGGCTGGCGCAACACGGTGGTCAAGGTCGGTGGTGGCGAGATCCATCACCTGCACGTCACCATGCCGGAGCCGCCGGCGAATGCCGCGAACGCGGATCCGCAGGTCACCGCATGGTCGAAGCTCTACCTGCGGGCCGGCGCCGACTACTACTGGATCGACGAGGGCAGCTACCTTGTCTCTGCGAAGGTACCGCAACCGCTGATCGACCGGCTCGCGTCGAAACAGGATACGTCGCTGGCCGACTGGCTGCGCCGGAACCAGGACTACGACAGCGCGCAGACGCTGCTCGGCTACACCACGACGACGCGCAATGTCGACCGCGAGCTGTACTACGGCTACCTCGGCCTGCTCGACACTCTGGGCAATGTGCTGGGCGCGCCGACCGACCTGTCGACGCTGCCCACCGCGAAACAGCTCGGATTGCCGACGCAGGGCATTGCCGGAGTCGCGCTGCGTGCGAACGACCAGCGTATCGCCCTGCAACTGAGCTACGAGCAGTCGCCCCTGGAAGGCGCGGTCAGCGGCGAAGGCAATCTGATGACGACCGCAGCCGTGGTCGGAATCCTCGCCGCCGTCGCCGTCCCCGCCTATCAGGACTATATGATCCGTTCGCAGGTCAGCGAAGGCGCGATGCTTGCGGAAGGCGCCAAGATGGCGATCGCCCAGCACTACTCCAGCACGGGCCGCATGCCGAAGGACAACGCCGAGGCCGGCATCGCGGCACCAGCCAGCATCAGCGGCAAGTATGCGAGCAGCGTCACCATCGAGGACGGCAGGATCTTCATCGCCTATGAAGGCGCACAGGCGAATGCGGCACTCAGGGGAAGCGTGCTCGTGTTCGCGCCCCACCCGACACCAGATGCAGTGAAGTGGACCTGCGTTACGACGGACGGCACGACGATCAACGTCAAATTCCGCCCGATGGTCTGCCGCCCCTGACCTCCTGATCGCAACGCGCGTCCCAAGGCGGAATGAACGCCCATTGCTGCAACGCGGCAATGGACAACATAAAACAGGTAGAATGGTCGGCTGTATCCCCCATCCAGGGCCAGCCGGCGCGCGTCGGCAGGCCGCTTTTCGCGCAACGCGGTGCTCCGACGCCATCCATGGCGCAGCCCGATCCACCTCCGGCCACCCCGGTCCGGCCCTCCATGGCCGGCCGTTCGGCCACTGACGTGCCCTCACCCATGTCCATCGAAAAACTCCGCAACATCGCCATCGTCGCTCACGTCGACCATGGCAAGACCACCCTCGTCGACCAGCTTCTGAAGCAGTCGGGCACGCTCAACGAGCGTACCGTGCTCGCCGAGCGCGTCATGGATTCGAACGACCAGGAAAAGGAGCGTGGCATCACGATCCTGGCCAAGAACACG
>DATHOV010000147.1:0-3255 GCA_035484515.1 Lysobacteraceae bacterium | reverse complement strand
CGCCAGCCCCGGCAGCTTGGTCAGGTCCGCGCTGAAACCGAAATCCACCAACGCGTTCTGCGCGGAGGCCATGCCGAGCATCGGCGAACGCAGGGTCATCAGATCCTTGGCGATGTCGGCGCGTGTTTCGAGCACCGCTCGCAGGCCCATGTGCTGGGTGGACAGGTCGGTGTAGCCGAAGCTGGCGCGCGGCCACGCTGCAGCGAGTTCGTCGTATTCGCCGGCGCAGACCGGATCGATCTGCGGCTTCTTCTCACCCAGCGCATCGAGGAACGAAGTCTCCAGCGGCGTCGGCGGTGCCTTGAGCACGGCCACCAGCCTGCTGCTGTCGAAATAACCGCTGCCAAAGGACAGGTAGTTCATCTTCTTGTCGAGCGCGGCCAGGTCGCCGCTTTCGGCCAGCGACTTCTTCGGCTTGTCGAGGCCGAACAGGGTTTTCAGGTCGGCGTCGGAGGCCTTGACCGGGGCGATGGTCGCGACCAGTTGCTTGCCGGAGATCGCGAGCACGCCCTCCAGCTTGGCGTCGGCCTGGTCGCCGCCGACCTTCCAGTAGTCGAGGCCGCCGACCTTGCCGGTGGCGAGCTTCGAACCGGACTTGGTTTCGAGTCGACCGATGGTGGCGCGCAGGTTGTCGGGCTTGACCAGTTCGACCCGCAGGACCGGCATCAGGCCGATGCCGAACAATGCGGCGTGCGTCTGCGGCGAGATGCCAATGAGATCCATCAAGCCCTTGACGTCCTTGCCCGCCACTTCGGCCTTCATCGCGCCGAGCAGCTTGATCGCCTTGTCGCGTTCGGCGACGGAAGCCGCCGAGCAGGAGCCGCTATCCGAAGCACCGGCGTCGCCTGTCGCGGCCGGCTGGTCGGATGCGCCCGACGGAGCAGTGGCTTCGGGGGCATCTCCAGCCTGCGAGGCAGTATCGCCCGCAGCTCCGGAAGACGCGTCGCTGGCGCTGCCATTCGGCGGATCCTGCATTGCCGATCCACCGCCACCACCGGAGGCCGCAGCCTGCGGGCAATTCGTGTTCGCATCGCCGAGGAGTTTCAAGGCGCCGTCGATCTGGTGCGCATAGACATCGCCGACTTTGCCGGCCTTGTCGAGCTTGTCGATCCAGTAGCTGCTGACGTCGGTCGGTTGCGGATCGATGTTAGCGATCACGTAGGGCGTGTCGGCCGGCACATAGGTCAACGGATCGTCGGCGGCGACGACGCCCGGACCGGAACTGGCGCCTTGCTTGTTGCAGCCGGCGATGACGCTGACGATGCCCACGGCGAGCAGGCAGGGCAGGAGTTTGCGCATGATGGGTTCCCCAGGAAATGTGATGCGGTTCACATGGTAGCAAACGCGAAACCACTGCGTTTCGGGTCGGGGGCGATCGGCGATCAGGCGCGCAGCACCATGCCGCTCGCGGCGTCGCGGATCGTCGTGGGTGTCGCCAGGTCTCCGGTCGCGCCTTCGAGCACGCCATCGATCTGGTCGAGCAGGGACGGGTCGAGCTCGCCGAACGTGCGCGCGGGCTCGTGACCGGCGAGATTGGCGCTGGTCGAGACGATAGGCCCGCCGAAGGCATTGCACAGCTCGACCACCGGCGCGTGCGCGCTGATCCGCAGGGCGAGCGTGGTGTGCATGCCGCGCAGCCACACCGGGACACGCGAAGGACAGGGCAGCAGCCAGGTGTGCGGGCCGGGCCATGTCGCGCGCACGTCGCGCAGGCGTTCGATCGGCAGCGCATCCAGGTCGATCAGGGATGCGATCTGCGCAAGATCCGCCGAGACCAGGATCAGGCCTTTCCATTCCTCGCGCTGCTTGATACCCAGCAGACGACGCACCGCATTCGGGTCGAACGGATCGCAGCCCAGGCCCCAGACCGCTTCGGTCGGATACGCGATCACACCGCCCCGGCGAAGGATGGCGACGGCTTGTGGGATGTCGATGCGTTCGGACATGGCGATGCGCGAATGGAGCAGAACTAGCGTATCGCATCCTGCCCGTGCAAATGCTCAGTTCGCGGCGGAATGCGCGCTTCTTCCGGCCCTACTTCGCGGCTTTCTTCGCGACCGGTTTCTTCACGGCTTTCCCGGCAGTCTTTTTCTTCGCGGCCGCCTTCCTGGCCGGTTTTTTCTTCGCGGCGGGAGCTTCCGACTTGACCACAGCCTTTTTCGCGGGAGCGGCTTTCGCGGCGGCCTTCTTCACCGACGCCTTCGCGGCCGCGCCTTTGCGCGCAAAGCGGCCTCGCTGTGGGCGTGCCGGCGCGGTGGCGAGGATTTCCATGCATTCTTCGAGCGTCAGCGAAGCCGGTTCGCGATCCTTCGGGATCTTGCCGTTCTTCTCGCCATCGGTGAGGTACGGACCGTAACGTCCGTTGAGGATCTCGATCGGGCTGCCGTCGAACTTCTTGATCAGGCGGTTCGCGAGGAAGGCCTCGCGCTCGCGGATCAGGTGCAGGGCGCGCGCGAAGTCGATCGTATAGGGATCGTCTTCCTTGCCGAGCGAAGCGTAAGTCGCTCCGCGCTTTGCGAACGGGCCGAAGCGACCGACCGCGACCGTCACCGGTTCGCCTTCGTCCTCGCCCAGCGTGCGCGGCAGCAGGAACAGGTCGAGCGCTTCCTCCAGCCCGATCGTGTGCATGCTCTGGCCCGGCCGCAGGCTCGCGAACTTCGGCTTGTCCTCGTCGTCCTTGCTGCCGATCTGCGCGAACGCGCCGTAGCGGCCCAGGCGCACGCTGACCGGCTTGCCCGACTTCGGATCGGTGCCGAGCTCGCGCGCTCCGGTCGCGTCGCTGCGATCGACCGATCCGGTCTTCTCGTCCACCAGCGACTTGAACGGCTCCCAGAAGCGCTGCATCAGCGGCACCCAGTCCTCCTCGCCGCGCGAGACCGCGTCGAGTTCGTCCTCGAGCTTGGCGGTGAAGTCGTAGTCGACGTACTGGGTGAAGTGGGTGGACAGGAAGTTGCTGACCGCACGGCCCACGTCGGATGGCTTGAAGCGGCGATTGTCGAGCTCGACGTACTTGCGGAAGATCAGCGTCTGGATGATCGCGGCATAGGTCGAAGGCCGGCCGATCCCGTATTCCTCCAGCGCCTTGACCAATGATGCTTCGGAGAAGCGTGGTGGCGGCTCGGTGAAGTGCTGCGCGGTGCGGATCGCGGCCAGCGGCACGTTGTCGCCGACCTTCATGAGCGGCAGCTTGCGGCCCTCGTCCTCGTCCCCGGTCGGCTCGGTGTCCTTGCCTTCCTCGTACACCGCGAGGAAACC
>DATHOV010000146.1:0-4361 GCA_035484515.1 Lysobacteraceae bacterium | reverse complement strand
AGCGACTGCGTGATGGCCGGCGCGCACATTGCGCATGGACTCGCCGACGGCACCGTCGCCGAGCACCCGATCACCCTGATCCGCAAGGCCTACGGGATTTGAGACGCTCATGCAAAAACTGTCGCGCGACGATCTGCTGACCCTCGAAGCCTACGCAGCGCACCGCACCGGACTGCGCAAGACCGCGCTTGCGCACAAGCGCGCGCGTACCTTGCACCTGGGCGGGCACATGACATTGCTGTTCGAGGACCGCACCACCGTGCAGGCGCAGGTGCAGGAAATGCTGCGGATCGAGCGCATCTTCGAAGCAGCCGGCATCCAGGACGAGCTCGATGCCTACAATCCGCTGATTCCAGACGGCAGCAATCTCAAGGCCACCCTGCTGATCGAATACACCGACCCGGGCGAACGCGCCACCGAACTGGCGCGACTGCATGGCATCGAACGCGCGTTCTTTGCGCAAGCGCAAGGCCACGCGCCGGCAACGACGCACGCCGACGAGGACCTCGACCGCAGCGACGCCGACAAGACTTCGGCGGTGCATTTCCTGCGCTTCGAGTTCGAGCCCACCGCGATCGCCGCCCTGCGCTCGGGGGCCACGCTGGCGTTCGGCATCGACGATCCACGGATGCCGGTGCGCGCCGAGGCGTCCACTTCGCTGCGCGCCAGCCTGCTGGCCGACTTCGACTGATCCATCCAGCGCGGAACCGCCGCGCGGCGCGCATATCGGGCGCCTGCGATTTTCATTACACTGCGCGCCGATGCCTCGCTGGTTATGGATCCTCGTTGCGGTCGCGCTCATCGGCTGGCTCGTCTCGCCGCCGATGCATTTCTCGCGCGCGCGCGCTCCGGGCGTGCTGGCGCCCGAAGATCCTGTGCAGACCAACCTCGACCACGCGACGCCCTTCCGGGACGGGAACTTCACGATCACTCCGCTCGCCGATTTCAGCCTGACCGCGCGCGTGCTCTCGCGCGCCGACTACCGCTTCGACCATGCCGCCGCGCTGTCGCCGACCGACTTCGCGTTCGGCTGGGGCCGCATGTCCGACAGCTCGGTACTGGCGAGACTGGACATCAGCCAGTCCGGCCGCTGGTATTTCTACCACTGGAGCACGCCCGAGCCGCCGATCCCGCAGCGGGAGATCATCCATTCCAGCGCCAACATGCACATGATTCCCGCCAACGACGTGGTGCGCTACGAGTTGAAGCAGGTCCGGCCAGGAGACGTCGTGCACCTGGAAGGCGAGCTCATCGAGGCCCATGGCAGCGACGGCAGTGTGTGGCGCAGCTCGATGAGCCGCGACGACACCGGTGACGGCGCCTGCGAAGTGGTGTACGTGCGCAGCCTGGTGGTCATGTGAGGCCGGCGCAACGCCGCTGCGTTAGCATGCACGGCATGCAGTTCCGCGCATGAAAATCCATCGCCGATGACCCGAACCCTCCGCTCCGCGCTTCCCCCGCTCCTGCTGGTATTCCTGCTCGCGCTGGCCTTCGTGCTGCCGTTCCAGGGCACGCGTCACCTGTGGGGTACCGACGAAGGCCGCTACAGCGCGGTGGCGCTGGAGATGCTCGATTCGGGCGACTGGCTGGTACCGCATCGCCATCCCGAGCACGAGCACTTGTCCAAGCCGCCGATGACGTACTGGGCGCTGGCGGTATCGATGGCCGCGTTCGGCAAGAACACCTGGGCACTGCGCCTGCCCTCTGCGCTCGCCTTCGCGATGACGATCGCCTGCGTGTTCGCAATGGGCAGGCGGATCGTCCCCGAACGACCGTGGTGGCCGCCGCTGGTCTGTGCGGGAACGGCCATGATCTTCCTCGCGGCGAACGCGATCAGCACCGATCCGCTGCTGTGCGCATTCGAGTCCCTGGGCATGACCGGCTATGTCCTCGCCTGGCGTGGCGAGGACGAACGCACCGCACGACGCGGCGCGTGGATCCTCGGCCTCGGATTCGGCCTGGCCTTCCTCACCAAGGGCCCGCCCGGGCTGGTGCCGTTGATCCCCTCGATCTGGTACTGGGCGCGCAATCGCAAGGACTTCCGCGCGAATCCGTTCACCTGGACGACGCTCGCCATATGGGCACCGATCGCGTTGACGTGGTTCCTGGCCGTGGTCTGGAACCATCCGGAACGGCTGAACTATTTCCTCGGCTACGAGACCTACGGCCGCATCTTCACCAGGCAGGCCGATCGCCACCCGCAATGGTATGGATGGTTCGTCGCCTACGGACCGGTGGCCCTGGTCGGCGCATTGCCATGGACGCTCGTGATCGCATGGGATGCATGGCGCCGACGCGGCCAACCGAAACCCGAGGCTGCCGATGCGGATCGCAAGGCCTCGCGCTTCCTGCTCTCGTGGCTGCTGGTCTCGCTGGTGGTGTTCTGCGTCTCGCGATCGCGGTTGACGCTCTACGTTCTGCCCCTGCTGGTGCCGTTCGGCCTGTGGGCCGCGTTGCGCACGCGCCATCTCGCGCTCGGCCGCACCGGCAGGATCCTGCTCACGCTGTGGTTCGCGTTCCTGCTCGCGGTCAAGATCGCACTGCCGCTGACGCACTCGCCGCAACTGACCGGCAAGGATTCGCGACTGCTATCGGATGCGATCCGCGCACAGGTGCACGAGCCGTTCCGCGAAATCGTCTTCGTGGACGAGACCGCCCTGTACGGCCTTCGCGTCTACCTGGGCACGCCCGTGCTGCGGGTCGACTTCGGCGAGACCACCAAGCCCGATGTCGACCTGACACTCGCGCAGGCCCTGGCGCAGCATCGACCGCAGCGGCTGTGGCTGGTGCACATGCACACGGCGGACAATTTCGTTTTCGAAGTCGAGCACGCGGGCGAACGCGCGCGCCAGGTCGCCAGCTTCGCGCACTACCGCTGCTTCGTGGTGGATCAGCCCGCGCCGGTTCCGGCGGCCACGCCCGCCCCGATCGGACAACTCACCCCCGTGCCTCCCAGCCCGCAATAACCGCCCGGATTCTTCGACAGGTATTGCTGGTGGTCGTCCTCGGCGTAGTAGAACGTCGGCGCCGGATGGACGATCTCGGTGGTGATGCGACCCATGCCTGCTGCGGTCAGGCGCCGTTGGTAGGCATCGCGGCTGGCGAGCGCGGCACGGTATTGCTCCTCGGTGTCGCAATAGATCGCGGAGCGGTATTGCGTGCCCGCGTCGTTGCCCTGGCGCATGCCCTGGGTCGGGTCGTGCTTTTCCCAGAACGCGCGCAGGAGTTCGTCGAACGAAATCGACTTCGGGTCGTACACGACGAGCACGGTCTCGGCATGGCCGGTCTGGCCGGAACACACTTCGCGATAGTTCGGATTCGGAGTGCCGCCGCCGGAATAGCCGACCGCCGTCGCGTACACACCAGGCAAGGTCCAGAACGCGCGCTCGGCGCCCCAGAAGCAGCCCATCCCGAATTGCGCCTGCTGCATGCCGGCGAACGCGCCTTCGCCGATGATGCCCTGGATCGGATGACCGTTGACGTGGTGGCGGTTGAGAACATGCATTCCGGTCGCGCGTCCGGGCAGCAGGTCCTCGCCGTGGGGCATGCGCTGCTTGTGCGCGCCGATGCCCAGCAGCGCGGTGAGCAGTGGGTTCGACATGGGGATTCCTCGTGGATGCGATGCATGCGGCACTCCGCATGCGCATCATTCCACCGCATCTTCCGCTAAGTCGACGTGACGATCCGCCGGAGTGGCCCCGCGCAGGCTGCCGATGAAGATGCCGCACAACGACAGCGCGAGGCCTATCCATTCCACCGGCCGCGTCGCGCGATGGAACAGCACGACGTCCATCAGGAAGGCGAGGACCGGCTGCAAGAGCAGCAACAGGCCCACCAGCGATGTCGGAAGTTGCGGCATCGCGCGCGAGATCAGCACCCAGCCGGCGCATTGGCCGACCCAGCCCAGGGCGATCAGCGCGATGAGCGTCTGCGTGTCGGGAATCGCGAAGGAATCGCCGTCGGCCATGCACAGCATCGCCAGCACGACGGCGCACAGCAGGGACGAGATCGACAGCAGTTGCGAGGAGTCCAGCGTCGAACGTTCGCGTTGCGCGTGCCGGAAGCTGAGCATGTAGGCCGCGTAGCAGACTGCGGTGAACGCGCCATACACCACGCCGGTGCGATAGCGTTCGTCGAAGCCCGACCAGCCCTGCCCGATCAGCAGCCACAGGCCCGCGAAGGCCATCGCCAGGCCGACCAGGAAGCGCCAGCCGAGCTTCTCCCGGTGCAGCAACACGCCGGCGAGCGCCATCATGAACACCTGCAGGTTGCCGAGCAGGGTCGCAAGTCCCGGTCCGACGTCCAGGATGCTCCGGTGCCAGAAGAACAGGTCGGTGGCGAAGGCGAGCGCGGGCATCGTC
>DATHOV010000145.1:0-3177 GCA_035484515.1 Lysobacteraceae bacterium | reverse complement strand
CTGCCCGACAATGCCATCCTGATCGCGCGCGCGATGGGGCCCGCGGCCCTGCTCGACTACGACCGCAAGCGCCTGCGCGGACTGGTGCTGGAGGAAGGCACCGCCAATTCCCACGTCTCGATCGTGGCGCGCGCGCTGGGCATTCCGGCGGTCGGCGAGATCGCGAACGCGCCGGGCATTGCCGATCCCGGCGACGCCATCATCGTCGACGGCACCTCGGGCTCGATCTATGTCCGCCCCTCGGCGGAAATCGAATCGGCCTATGCGGAGCGGGTGCGATTCCGCGCGAGGCGGCAGGCGCAGTATTCGGCGCTGCGCGACAAGCCCTGCGTCACCAAGGACGGCCAGAACATCGAACTGATGATCAACGCCGGACTGATCATCGACCTGCCGCATATCGACGACACCGGCAGTGCCGGCATCGGCCTGTTCCGCACCGAGCTGCAATTCATGGTCGGCCAGAGCCTGCCGCGCACCAGCGACCAGCTCGCGCTGTATCGCGCGGTGCTGGACGCCGCAGGTCCCAAGCCTGTGACCTTCCGCACGCTGGACATCGGCGGCGACAAGGCGCTGCCCTATATGGAAGCCGTGATCGAGGAAAATCCCGCGCTCGGCTGGCGCGCGATCCGACTCGGGCTCGACCGGCCCGGCCTGCTGCGCGGCCAGATCCGCGCCCTGCTCCGCGCCGGCGGCGGCCGCGCGCTGCGCGTCATGTTCCCGATGATCACGGAAGTCGCCGAATTCGATTCCGCCAAGGCGATCGTCGAACGCGAGCTGACCTATCTGCGCCAGCATGGCCACGCGCTGCCGGAACGGATCGACGTCGGCACCATGGTGGAAGTGCCGGCGCTGCTCTATCAGCTCGACGAACTGCTGAAGAAGGTCGATTTCGTCTCGGTCGGGTCCAATGACCTGTTTCAGTTCCTGTTCGCGGTCGATCGCGGCAACGCCAAGGTGTCGGAGCGGTTCGACACCATGTCTGCCCCAATCCTGCGGGCGCTGCGCGATATCGTGCGGAAGGCCGACGCGGCAAAGAAATCCGCGTCGCTGTGCGGCGAGATGGCGTCGAAGCCGCTTGGCGCGCTGGCGCTGATCGCATTGGGCTACCGTTCGCTGTCGATGTCGGCCACCGGGCACGGTCCGGTCAAGGCGATGATCCTCGACCTCGACGCCAAAAAGGCCGAGGCAATGATAAATCCGCTGCTCGATGCGCCGTCCGGCAGCGTGTCGATCCGGCAGAAGCTGACGGAATTTGCCGAAGCCGAAGGGTTGTCGTTGTAGCGAGGCCGTGCCCGCACAACGCCCTTTGTCGCAATTCGAGACCTGACCATGTCGATGCTCCCTGAAGCCAAACTTGATATTCTGCTGGCGCACCACGCTTCGCTCGAGGCGCAGCTGCTTGGCCAGGTGAATTCCGAGAGCTACGTGCGGATCACGCGCGAACTCGCCGAACTCAATCCGCTGATCGACGCGGTCAAGGCCTACCGCGCCACCAACAAGGAGATCGCGGATATCGAGGCGCTGATATCGGACCCCTCAACCGACGCCGACATGCGCGGCATGGCGGAAGCCGAGCACGAGACGCTTGCGGCGCGCAGCGTCGATCTGGCGCAGCAGATTCGCGTGGCGCTGCTGCCCAAGGACGCCATGGACGATCGCAACGTCGTGCTGGAAATCCGCGCCGGCACCGGCGGCGACGAGGCCGCCTTGTTCGCCGGCGACCTGTTCCGGATGTATGAGCGCTTCGCCGCCCTGCAGGGCTGGAAGGTCGAGGTGATCTCGGCCAGCGAAGGCACCATGGGCGGCTTCAAGGAAATCATCGCCGAGGTACAGGGCCGCGGCGCGTTCGCCAGGCTGAAATTCGAATCCGGCGTGCACCGGGTGCAGCGCGTGCCCGACACCGAGACCCAGGGGCGCATTCACACCTCGGCGGCCACGGTGGCCGTGCTGCCGGAGGTCGAGGAGGTCGACGTCGATATCAAGAACGACGATCTGCGGATCGAGACGATGCGCGCGCAGGGCGCCGGCGGCCAGCACGTCAACAAGACCGAATCGGCAATCCGCATCACCCACATTCCGACCGGCATCGTGGTGATGATGCAGGACAGCCGCTCCCAGCACAAGAACCGCGCGTCGGCGATGAACATCCTGCGCTCGCGCATCTATGACGCCGAGCGCCAGCGCGTCGACGCGGCCCGCTCAGCCGACCGCCGCGAGAAGGTCGGCTCCGGCGACCGCAGCGAGCGCATCCGCACCTATAACTTCCCGCAAGGCCGCGTCACCGACCACCGCATCAACCTCACGCTGTACAAGCTGCCGCAGGTGATCTCGGGCGAATCCCTCGGCGAACTGATCGACGCGCTGACGACGGAGCACCAGGCTGCCCAGCTCGCCGCCCAGGGTGCGGCGGCTTGAATTCGCCCTTCGCCGGACAGACCATCGAAGCCGCGCGGCGCGACGTCGCGGCGCGGCTCAAATCCGCAGGCATCGATTCGGTCGAACTCGATGCGCGGCTTTTGCTCGGCGCGGCACTCGGCCTCGATCTCACCGGCATGATCTCGGCCGCGCGCAGGACGCTCACGACAACCGAGGCCGATCGTCTCGACGAACTCGTGCGTCGCCGGCTGACACGCGAGCCGGTCGCGCGCATCCTGGGCGAGAAGGAGTTCTGGAGCCTGCCGCTAAAACTTTCCGCGGAGACGCTGGTGCCGCGGCCGGACACCGAAACGGTCGTCGAGCTCGCGCTCAAGCTGCTCTCGGAGATGCCTCATCACGGCCAGGCGCCGCGAATTCTCGATATCGGCACCGGCTCCGGCGCCATCCTGCTCGCGCTGCTGACCGAATTGTCCGGCGCGATCGGCGTCGGCACCGATATCAGCCTCGCCGCGCTTCGGAGCGCGCACCGCAATGCGGTCGACCTCGAGCTCGCTTCGCGTGCCTTTTTCATAAATTGCAACTATGGAGCGGCACTGTCCGGGCCATTCGACCTGGTCGTTTCCAATCCGCCCTATATTCCCTCACAGGACATCCCTCGGCTCGACCCCGAGGTGCGCGACCACGATCCGCATCGGGCGCTGGACGGCGGCGCCGACGGGCTTGACGCCTACCGCGCGCTGGTTCCGCAGGCCACCCGGCTGCTCGGACCCGGTGGCGCGCTGGTGGTGGAAGCGGGGCATG
>DATHOV010000144.1:0-4909 GCA_035484515.1 Lysobacteraceae bacterium | reverse complement strand
GGCCTGGAGGAACTGCTCGGGCAGGCCGGCAAGCCGGCCGAACCGGAGGCCGAGTTCCGTGACACAGGGCTGCATTCGCTGCCCGTGACCGCATTGCGCCCCGGGCGCTACCAGCCGCGCACGGGCATGGATCCGGATCGCCTGCAGGAACTGGCCGATTCGATCCGCGCGCAGGGGCTGATCCAGCCGATCGTCGTCCGCGCGGTCGTCGCTGCGAACGGTTCGAAGGCGACTCACGAGATCATCGCCGGCGAACGCCGCTGGCGCGCCGCGCAACTCGCAGGGCTGACCGTTGTGCCGGTGGTTCTGCGCGAGGCCGACGACCGCTCGGCGATCGCGATGGCCCTGATCGAGAACATCCAGCGCGAGGACCTCAATCCGCTGGAGGAAGCGCAGGCCTTGACGCGCCTGATCGACGAATTCGGGCTCACCCACCAGCAGGCCGCGGAGGCCGTGGGCCGTTCGCGCGCGGCGGTGTCGAACCTGTTGCGCCTGCTCGAGCTGCCAGCCGCGATCCGCGAACTGCTGGCCTCGCACGCGCTCGAGATGGGCCATGCGCGCGCCCTGCTGACCCTGCCGGCCGAGACCGCGCTTGCGCTTGCAAGGGAAGCCGCCGCGCAGGGCTGGTCGGTGCGCGAGATCGAACAGCGCGTGCAACTCGCGCAGGCGAACAAGGGCAAGCTTCCCGTCAAGAGACCGGAGGCCAACAAGCCCGACCCGAACATCGCCGCGCTCGAGCGCGAGCTTTCGGAAAGCCTTGGAGCGAAGGTTGCCGTGCAGCACGGCCGTGGCGGCCGCGGCAAGCTGGTGATCCACTACCACGGCCTGGAAACCCTTGAGGGCGTGCTGGAACGGCTGCGCGGCAAGGGCTGAACCGGGAATCCCGCCGTCGGGGATGAAAGAGTCACTGACAAGCCCGATAATGGAGCGATGACAGTGACCGAACGATCCATTTCGCGACTGGCCCCGCCGCAAGCCCGGGACTACGACGCATGACCACGCCCGAACTGTCGGTCGTGGTGCCGGTGCACAACGAGGAAGCCAACATCCCTCCGCTGGTCGGTGAGATCGTCGCTGCTCTGCGCGGGAAGATTCCGTTCGAGATCGTCTACGTCGACGACCTCAGTCGCGACGGCAGCGTGGCCGTCCTGCAGAAGCTGCAGCGTGAGACGCCCGAGCTGCGGGTGATCCGCCATCTACAGCAGGCCGGGCAGAGCACCGCGGTGCGCAACGGCGTGAGGGCCGCGCATGGCAGCTGGATAGCTACGCTCGACGGCGATGGCCAGAACGATCCGGCCGATATCCCGAAACTGCTCGATGCGCGCGCGATCGCCGACGCCGGGATCAAGCTGTTCGCAGGCTGGCGCGTGAACCGCCAGGACTCGGGCAGCAAGCGCTGGGCTTCGCGCTGGGCCAATCGCATCCGCTCGCGCATGCTGCGCGACGAAACCCCCGATACCGGCTGCGGGATCAAGCTGTTCGAGCGTGAGGCGTTCCTCGACCTGCCATACTTCGACCACATGCACCGTTACCTTCCCGCGCTGATGCAACGCGCGGGCTGGAAGACGGTCAGCGTACCGGTCAACCATCGGCATCGGACCGCTGGCGTGTCCAAATACAACAACCTCAACCGCGCCCTGGTCGGGATCAGCGACCTGCGCGGCGTCGCCTGGCTGATACGGCGCGGCAAGCGCACCCAGACCGCCGAGCTTCGCGTCGACGACTAATCCCTCCGCCTTGCGCGAGCAAGGGGTGTCGCATGTTTCTGGAGTAACCCATGAACGACGAAATCCTGTGGCTGGCCTGGACCGGCATTCATGTCACCCTGTGGAAACTGATCGGCTACACCGGTGCGCTGATGTTCTCGGCGCGCTGGTTCGTGCAGATGCATGCCTCGCGACGTGCGGGCAAGCCCGAGATGCCGCGATTGTTCTGGTACATGAGCATCGTCGGCAGCGTGACCACTCTGTCGTACTTCGTGTTCGCCAAGAGCGACTCGGTCGGCGCGCTGCAGAACCTGTTTCCGGCGTTCACCGCCAGCTACAGCCTCTACCTCGACATCCGCCACCACGGCTGGAACCGACGCGTCACCTGACCAGCCGAGCCACCGGTTTGCGCCGGCCGCCCCGGCCCGCTAGAATACGCGGCTCGCTACCCGACGGCCTTGGCCGTAGCGATGGCCATGGCAGCACGATGCCGGCCACGCATGGCGCGAACGCAGCATTCTTCCTGCATCGTGCGCGTCCTTTCGAGCGACGCAGGGCCGATGCTTCCCGGGCCACGGGAGGCGTGACCGCAAACCCAGAGGTGATTTATGGCACGCATCTGCCAGGTTTCAGGCAAGAAAACGACGACAGGCAACAACGTCTCGCACGCGAACAACCACACCCGCCGCCGGTTCCTCCCGAACCTGCATGAGCGCCGCTTCTGGGTCGCCAGCGAGAACCGCTGGATCAAGTTGCGCGTCTCGGCCCACGCCCTGCGCACGATCGACAAGAACGGCATCGATTCCGTCCTCGCCGAGCTGCGCGCCCGCGGCGAAAAGGTCTAAGGAGAACCGACCATGGCATCCAAGCGCGACAAGATCCGCCTCACCTCGTCGGCCGGCACCGGTCATTTCTACACCACCGACAAGAACAAGAAGACCACCCCGGGCAAGATGGAGATCAGCAAGTACGATCCCGTCGTCCGCAAGCACGTGATGTACAAGGAAGGCAAGATTAAATGAGTCATCCCCCGCGGAGGCGGGAGAGCTTCATAACAGCGAAACTGGTCGTCCAGTGCTTAAGGAAGCCCGCGAAAGCGGGCTTCTTGCTTTCACGAGCCCACGCGCCTATCCGCAATCACAGGCAGCGCTCGATTCGCAGGTTGCTGCAATCCATCAATGCGCTGCGGCGGCGGGAGCCGCTGCGCCAAGTGCATCCAGTTTCTGCTTCCACTCAGCCAACTTGGCGTCGTAGCCCTTGCCGGGCTCGGCCTTGTTCCAGGCCGCATAGAGGTCGACGAGGGCCTGCGTGCAGTCCAGAGTGTACTGGTCCTTCAGCCCCAGCTTTTCGACAAATATCGGTTGAGCTTCCAACAGGTTGGACTCAGCGGCCGCGAACTCACCCTGACCTGTTCGGGCCCTGCCGAGATCCAGCAGGAAGCGCGCCACCCTTTTCTTCTGGTCGCCGGTGAATGTCTTGCGGATTGCCGCTTCGCCTGGCTCGAGCAATTTTTCCGCTTCCGCATATCTGCCCTGCGCCACCAGCACCGATCCCATCAGACTCAGGGACATCAACGTGTCCAGATGCTCCTCACCCTGCACGCGTCGATTTTTCTCCAGTGCCTCACGGATACTGGCTTCGGCATCGCCCAACTTGCCTTCGTCCCGCTGCACGCCGCCCAGATTGTTGAGGATTTCGAGCGTCTGCGGATTTTCGTCGCCCCATACGCGGCGAGCTTTTTCCAACGCTTCGCGGTAATAGACTTCGGCCTCGACCAGCTTGCGCTGCTTGTAGAGCAGCAGCCCCATGTTGTTGATCATGTAGATCGTCTCGGCGCGTTCCTCGCCCAAGACCCGGCGCGCGGTCTTCAACGCCTCCCGGAAGTACGGTTCTGCCTCGGCCAGCTTGCCCTGGTCCTGGAGCAGAAGTCCGAGGTTGTTCGCCGAGATCAAGGTGTCCTTGTTCTCTTCGCCGAGCACCCTCCGGCGTCTTTCGAGCGCGTCGCGCAACAATGGCTCCGCCTCGGCGATCTTGCCTTCGCCGTAGAGTGCAAGGCCAAGGCCGTTGACCGATTCCAGGGTTGCCGGATTATCCTCGCCGAGAACGCGTCGTTGTCCGGCCAGAGCTTCCCGGAAGAGCCTTTCGGATTCGCGCAGCTTGCCTTGTCCCTGAAATATCGACCCCATGCCGTCGATTGACTTGAGGGTGTCCGGGCTATCGTTGCCCAGCACCCGTCGACGGGTTGCAAGCGCGCTGACCTGCAACGGCAATGCGGCATCGTACAGACCCATGTCCGCGTAACGATCCGCCAGCACCTGACGCAGGCTCGCATCCACTACCGGTTGGTCCTTGAACTGCTTGTCGATCGCGATTGCCGCGGGCTTCAGGATCGTGCGATCGATCAGGTCGCTTGCCGCTTCCGAGGCGTCGACGCGTCGCCATTGCCCGGCAAACGCGGCCTCTTGCGCTGCGCGCGCCGGATCGGCAACTCCCTCCTTGATGAGCGCTGCCTGGAACTTCGCCTGCACATCGTCCGAAAGCATCCTGCCGGATTGGGACAGGTCCACCTGGCCCAGCATCTCCGCCTGGAACGTCGAGACTTTCTCGAGTTCGTCGGCTCGCTGCTGGGCGATCCTTGCCTGCCACGCGAAACCCGCGACACCTGCCACCAGCGAGGCCGCGATCAACGATCCCGCCGCGACCGCTCCCTTGTTGCGGCGGATGAATTTCCGCAGGCGATACGACGCGCTCGGCGGCGCAGCCAGCACCGCTTCGCCCGCAAGGTAGCGACGCACGTCCATCGCCAGCGCGTTGGCGGTCTCATAGCGACGCGTGCGGTCCTTCTCGATCGCTTTCATCACGATCCAGTCGAGTTCGCCGCGCACGATCCGCGCGAGCTTGCCCGGATCCATCGGTCGCCTGGTGTCAGGGCCGACGAGTTGTTTCCTCGCGGATTGGGACAGGCGCACGCTCGGCCGTGGCGGTTCCACCTCGCGGATGATGCGCTGTACTTCTCCGTAGGCGGCCGCGTGCAGCGAGTCGGATCCGAGCGGCGTGGTGTCGGTCAGCAACTGGTACAGGATCACGCCGAGCGAGTAGATATCGGTGCGGGTGTCGATGTCGGCGCTGCCCTCGGCCTGTTCCGGGCTCATGTACAGCGGCGTGCCCATCATCAGGTTGGCTTCGGTGAACAGGGTCCGGTC
>DATHOV010000143.1:0-6989 GCA_035484515.1 Lysobacteraceae bacterium | reverse complement strand
AATTCGCGAAGCGCCTCAAGCAGGCGATGCAGGCGGCCGGTCTGGAGCCGAAGCCGGGCGTGCTCGTGAACGAGTTCAACCTGGAGCATCAAGGCAAGTCGGTGACATTCCAGAGCGCTTCGCGCTGGCTGAAGGGCGAGGCGTTACCCGACCCCGAGAGAATTCTGACGCTGGCGCGCATGCTGGGAGTGAGTGCGAGTCTTCTGCTGTTCGGCGAGCGTGCAGGGCTGGCGGTCAGGGAGCCGGGCGATGAATCTGCCGGACACCTCCGCGCGCTCGATCGGAAGATGCTGACGGCTTATCTCGGGCTTGCGCCCGAGCAGCGGAAGCTGGTACGCGATCTCGTGGACACGCTGGCCCAGGGCAGGGCGCAGGACGCATAGACGTTCGGACTTTGCGGCTGGGCTGCCTTTGCCGGCCACGCGCCGATTCCTTACCAGCGATGAGAAAGCGGCAAGCTACCGCGCGCGTCGATAGCGAGCCTTCGGTTCGTGCACGGCGCGATCCGGTTCCAGCCGCAGACGCGAGCGCAGCCAGCTGGCGAAATCGGCTTCGGACAGGCTGCCATCGGCAAGGGCGAGCATCTGCACGTACTTTTCCTCCTGGCTCGCCACCAAGTCCGCATCGTTGAGTGCGAGAAAGACGCGATAGCAGACGTGCGCGGTGCGCTTGTTGCCGTCCACGAAGGGATGGTTGCGGGCGAGGCCGAAGGCCAGGCTGGCGGCCAGATCGGCGAGGTCCGGCGGCGGGTCGCCATAGGCATGCAACTGCTGCGGTCGTGCCAGCGCCGATTCGAGCAGGCCTTCGTCGCGCACTCCGCCGCTGCCGCCGTGCTCGGCCAGTTGCCGCTCGTGGAGGGCCAAGGCGAGCGTCCGCTCGATCCAGACGATCATGGCGGCTTCGCTACTGCGCCAGCTTGCGCAGCACCGCGCGGTCTTCGCGCATGATCTTCTCGGCCACCTCCATCTGTGCGGCAAAAACCGGGTCGTAAGTGGTCAGGCGGATGCCATCCGGGGTTTCCACCGCGTACAGGTCATCACCCTTGTCGACGCGCAGGCGGGCCAACAGTTCCTTCGGCAGGATGACGCCAGCGGAATTGCCGATGGCGGTGACTTTCAGCTTCATGGTTGCCTCTCCGGCCACGCGCAATGCGAGTTATAACCGATGTTATACAAGGGCTGCCCGCGCGGCAAGGTGGATGCCACGGGGTTGGGCTGCGAGACAGTGTCCGGCAGCTATCCTGCGAAGACACTCGCGAAAGGAGTTCGCCATGCCCGCCCAGGCCAAGACCCAGCTCGAACGCGTCAACGACGCTCTGACGCAGCTCAAGGAGATCCGGCATCACTCGAAGCACTATGTCGAGCAGCTCACCGCGCAGTGGATGTTGTTCGACGGCGAGTTGAAGTCGCTCAAGCAGGTCGGCGCGATCGAGGACCTGATGACGCGCCAGGCCGAATTGCACGATGCGCTGGAAGCGGAAATCGGCGAACTGGAAGCGCTGGCCGTGGAGTTGCAGCCGCCACCGGAAGAGACCGTGACGGTCTGACAGATTGTTGAACGCACCCTAGCTAGCCCGCGTCGCGTTCGCGCTCAATCGCACGCCAGCCGATGTCGTGGCGGTGAAACTCGCCGTCCCACGCGATCTTCGCGACGGCTTCGTAGGCGTTGCGCTGCGCGTCGGCCACGGATTCGCCAAGCGCGCAGGCGCACAGCACGCGGCCGCCCGAGGTGACGACGTCGCCGTTCGCGGCGAGCTTCGTGCCGGCGTGGAAGACTTTGGTGCCGGGCGGCTGCGGGGCATCGAGGCCAGCGATGGGGTCGCCGGTCTTCGGCGCGTCGGGATAGTTCGCGGCTGCCATCACCACGCCGAGCGATGGGCGCGGGTCCCAGCGCGCGAACGCGGTCTGCAGCCTGCCGTCGATCGCAGCCTGGACGAGGTCGCACAGGTCGCTCTGCAATCGCAGCATCACCGGTTGCGTCTCCGGATCGCCGAAGCGCACGTTGAACTCGATCACCTTCGGCGCACCGGCCTTGTCGATCATCAGTCCGGCATAGAGGAAGCCGGTGAACGGCATGCCATCGGCGATCATGCCGCGCACGGTCGGCTCGACGATCTCGCGCATGACGCGCGCATGCACCTCGGGCGTGACCACGGGCGCGGGCGAGTACGCGCCCATGCCACCGGTGTTCGGGCCGGTGTCGCCGTCGTGCACGCGCTTGTGATCCTGCGAGGTGGCCATCGGCAGCGCGTGCGCGCCGTCGACCATCGAGATGAAGCTCGCCTCCTCGCCGTCGAGGAATTCCTCGATGACCACGCGCGATCCCGCCGCGCCGAAGGCGTTGCCGGCGAGCATGTCGCGCACCGCGGCCTCGGCCTCGGCCAGCGACATCGCGACGATCACGCCCTTGCCGGCGGCGAGGCCGTCGGCTTTCACCACGATCGGTGCGCCGACCTCGCGCAGGTGCGCGAGCGCGGCGTCGAGCTGGGTGAGCACCGCGTAGTGCGCGGTCGGGATGCCATGGCGGGCGAGGAAGTCCTTGGCGAAGGCCTTGCTGCCCTCGAGCTGCGCGGCCGCGGCGGTCGGGCCGAAGATGCGCAGGCCGCGCGCGCGAAAGCGGTCGACCACGCCCGCGACCAGCGGCGCTTCCGGCCCCACGACCGTCACCGCGACGCCTTCGCGCTCGACCAGCGCGAGCAGGCCGTCGATGTCGGTGACGTTAACGGCGACGTTGCGGCATTTCGCCTCGGTCGCCGTACCTGCATTGCCGGGCGCGACCAGTACTTCGTTCACGCGCGGCGATTGTGCGAGTTTCCAGGCCAGCGCGTGCTCGCGCCCTCCGGAGCCGATGACGAGGAGTTTCACGGCGTCACTTCTTCCGCGATCCGCAATCGTGAAACATCGCAACCAGCTCGAAGATCGTCTTGCCGTCGCGGTCGAGGAAGCGGCGCGCGACATCGTGCTTGTGCTTCATCAGGTCCCTGAGGCTGGGATCGTTGCAGGCGGCGAGGTTGAGGTCGCCCTGTTCCTGGTTGCGGATCAGCGGGAGTTTCTTCGGATTCATCTGGGCGATGCGGATGTCCGGGATGCGGATGTCCACGACCAGCCGGTTGCCGTCCACGTGTGCGTGCTCCATGACCAGTTCATCCACGTAGGGCTTGGGCAGGTCCTTGTTGATGTCCGCCGCCGCCTGGTCGAGCTCCGAGCCCTTCTGGACGCAGGCGGAGATCCACATCGTGACGATCGCGACGACGGTCAGCGATGCGATACGAGTCAGGACCGAGTGCTGTTTCATGCCGGTGCCCCCTGGGAAAGTGCGAATCGGTGAATGGTCAATGCCTGAAATGCCGCCTTCCGGTGAACGCCATCGCAATGCCGTGCTCGTCCGCCGCGGCGATGACCTCGTTGTCGCGCATCGAACCTCCCGGCTGGATCACCGCGCGTATGCCTGCCGCTGCGGCGGCGTCGATGCCGTCGCGGAACGGGAAGAAGGCGTCGCTCGCCATCGCCGAACCGGGAACGACGAGGCCGGCTTCCACGGCCTTGAGCGCAGCGATCTTCGCGCTGATCACGCGGCTCATCTGGCCGGCGCCGACGCCGATCGTGCGCTGGTCCTTCGCGTAGACGATGGCGTTGGACTTCACGTGCATCGCCACCTTCCACGCGAACAGCAGGTCGGAGACTTCGCTCGCGCCGGGCTCGCGCCGGCTGACGACCTTCAGGTCGCCCGCGACGAGCGCATCGCTGTCGGCATCCTGCACGAGCAGGCCGCCGGCGATGCGCTTGAAGTCCCGGCCGCTTTCGCGCGTCGTCAGAGCGCCGCAGGCAAGCACGCGCACGTTCGCCCTCTTCGCGAACGCGGCGAGCGCTTCGGGCTGGATCTCCGGCGCGATCACGACCTCGACGAACTGGCGCTTGACGATCTCCTTCGCGGTCGCTCCGTCGAGCGCGCGGTTGAAGGCGATGATCCCGCCGAAGGCCGAGGTCGGGTCGGTCGCGTAGGCGTGGTCGTAGGCGTCCAACAGGTTCGCCGCGATGGCGACGCCGCAGGGATTGGCGTGCTTGACGATCACGCATGCCGGCGCGTCGAAGGCCTTGACGCATTCGAGCGCGGCGTCGGCGTCGGCGATGTTGTTGTAGCTCAGCTCCTTGCCCTGCAGGAAGCGCGCGGTCGCGACGATGCCGGCCCGCGGCGCGTCCTTCTCCACGTACAGCGCGCCGGACTGGTGCGGGTTCTCGCCGTAGCGCAGGGCCGAGGCGAGCTGCAGCGACAGGTGGAATGTCTGCGGCCACGCCTCAGGCCGTTCCGGATCGGCCGCTCTTGGCGACAGCCACTGCGCGATGCGGCCGTCGTAGTGCGCGGTGTGCGCATAGGCCTTCGCGGCGAACGCGCGACGCTGCGCGTCGGTAGTTCCGCCCTGCGCGACGGCTTCGAGCAGGCCCGCGTAATCCGCCGGATCGACCACGACCGCGACACGCGTGTGGTTCTTCGCCGCCGCGCGCAGCATCGCCGGGCCGCCGATGTCGATGTTCTCGACCGCATCCTCGTAGCTGCAGCCTTCCTTCGCGACGGTCGCCTCGAACGGATACAGGTTCACCACCAGCAGGTCGATCGGCGCGATGCCGTGCTGCGCCATCACCGCATCATCGGTGCCCTCGCGGCCGAGCAGGCCGCCGTGGATCGCCGGGTGCAGGGTCTTGACGCGGCCGTCCATGATTTCGGGGAAACCGGTGGCCTCGCTGACATCGCGCACCGCGATGCCGGCTTCGCGCAGGGACTTCGCGGTGCCGCCGGTGGACAGCAGTTCGACGCCGTGCGCATGCAATGCGCGTGCGAGATCGACCACGCCGGTCTTGTCGGAAACGGAAAGCAGCGCGCGACGCACCGCGTGTCGCATCGCGGCTGGACGCGGCGCGGAAGAGGAATCGGAAACGGACATCGGCAGCCCCGGAAAGCGAGGCGCGGATTATAGCGGTTGCGACCGCGCCGGACCCGGTCGGTCAGGCCAGGTTGTACTGCCTGAGCTTCTTGCGCAGGGTGCTGCGGTTGATGCCCAGCGCTGCTGCGGCGCGGCTCTGGTTGCCTTCGCAGTGCAGCAGTACCTCGGCGAACAGCGGCGCTTCGACCTCGTGCAGGACCAGCGCATGCAGGTCCTCGGCAGGATGGTCGCCCAGGTCCCTCAGATAGCGGCGCACGACATGCGCGACGCAATCGCGCAACGAAGACTGGACCGATGCGGAAGCGGAAGGGCCGCTTTCGCGCAGCGCATGGATGGCATTCACGGGTCGTCGCACTCCGGGGGTTCTACCAGCTTCCATGCTGAAACCGTCGCTGGGAACAGGGCGATGCATGCGACGGGGGGACGAGTTTACTCCCGTTGTCCTGCGCACATGCAAGCGATCGCACGAAAAAAATTTCTTGACACGCCGTTCGGAAATTAGATGTCTACGGGTGGTGCATCGCGACCCGTGTGGCCGATCGTTCGCGCCACGATGTCGTGCTGCACGTCACGTTTTTCGATGGGCCGCGTTCAGCGGAATTCGATGTCCCATGAGACCGCGTCCGGATCGACGACTTCCAGCGTTGCGCTCGCCGACTGGCCCGGCTCCAGCAGCGGCGCCTCCGGCGCGCCGCCGAGGTATTCCTGCGCACGGAAGCGCCGCAGTCCGACCACGCGGCCGTTGAGATCCGATGCGGTCAGCTCCAGCAGCGGCCACGCCTGCGCGAAGCGTGCGTTGTTGCGGAAACTCACCGTGACCAGGCGCGCGCCCTTCACCGACGGGTGCGGGTTGAATTCGCGCGCGGTGATCTCGAAGTCCTTCGGCGCGCTCCACGGCGGCAGGCTGCAGCCGGCGAGACGGCACAGGTCCTGTACATGCGGACGCCAGTCCGGATCGCGCGCCAGCTCGTCGCGGTCCGCGATCGGCACGATCACCAGCAGCAGGGCGAGCAGGACCAGGCTCGCCAGCCACCAGCGCCATTGCGCCGGACGCGCGAGGCGCACGCGCTCGCGCGCGAAGCGCGGTACCGACGACGGTACCGCCGGCCGCATGCGCGTGGCGAACAGGTCGCCCTGGTGGTCGCGGTTCGGCGCCGGATCGGTCGCTGCGTCCGGATGGCCGTCGGACGTCGCGTCGGTGAGATGCGCGTAGGCGTCGAACTTCGTGGCGCAGGACGGGCAGGCAAACAGGCCGCCCTCGTCACTCGGCCGGTCGGCCTCGAGCGGGGAAACGGTGTGGCACTGGGGGCAGCGGGTCTGCATGAACGCAGTTTACGGGAAGCCTGCGTTCATTCGCGACGCGCGCCATCGATGCGCAGCCAGTCCTCGCGCCGGGTCACGCGCAGGTCCGCGAACCACGGCGCGAAGCGCGCCAGCAACTCCTCGTGCTGGCCGTCGAGGATGCCCGACAGTGCGAGCAGCCCGCCGGGTTTCACGCGCGCGGCGATGCTCTCGGCCAGTGCGTCCAGCGCGGAGGCGAGGATGTTGGCGACGACGATGCCGTATCGCGCATCCGGCGCTGCTTCGGGCGTGAACACGGACAGGCGCTCAGCGACTTCGTTGCGTTCGCCATTGTCGCAACTGGCGAGCAGGGCCTGCGGGTCGTTGTCGATGCCGGTCGCGTGTGCGGCTCCCAGCTTCAAGGCAGCGATGGCGAGGATGCCCGAACCGCAGCCGAGGTCGAGCACCGACTTGCCGCGCAAGTCGAGCGACTCCAGCCATTGAAGGCACAGTGCCGTGGTGGCGTGCGTGCCCGAACCGAAGGCGAGGCCGGGATCGAGGCGCACGATCGTCGCCTTCTCGCCGAGTGCCGCTGCTTCGGGCGGAACCTCGGCGTTCCACGGCACGATCCAAAGCGAAGCGCCGAAGCGCAGCGGCGGATAGTCGTCCATCCACGCACGCACCCAGTCCTGGTCGGCGACCTCACGGAAGGCCGCTGAGGCGAGGTCGGCTTCCGGCGCGAGCGCTTCGAGGGCATGCACGAGTGCGT
>DATHOV010000142.1:0-2562 GCA_035484515.1 Lysobacteraceae bacterium | reverse complement strand
GTACCCGCAGTCGGCCACACCAGGTCGAGCGCGAGTCCGAAGATCGACAGCGGCGTCACCAGCAGGGCAAACCCCGGAATGCCGATCAGGTTCGTCAGCGGCGACACCAGCGAAGCCTGGCCGAAGAACCACACCGTCAGCGGCAGCAGCCCGAGCGAGACGATGCCCTGCCCGCCGACGAAGGCTCGCACGCGCAAGCGCGGGCCGTCGTGCGGCAGGCACCACAGCAGCCATGCCACGCCCACGAATGACAGCCAGAATCCCGCCGCGAGCACCGCCAGCGGATCCACGGCCAGCATCGCGATCAAAGCAAGCGCCAATGCATCGGGTACGGACCACGGACGCCGCCCGATACGCGCGCACAACGCGACCGCGATCATCAGCAAGGTGCGCACGGTCGGCAACTGAAAACCGGTCATCGCCGAATAGCCGAAGCCGAACAGCAGCGCCAGCAACGGTTGCGCCTGCGGCCGCGGCCATCGCAATCCGAGTTTCGGGAAGCACCAGTAGATGCACCATGCGAGCAAGGCGCCGAAACTGGCGACGACGCCAACGTGGAATCCCGAGATCGCCACCTGGTGGTTCAGGCCGGTCTCGCGCAGGACGTCCCAGTCCGCTTCGGTGAGCCAGCGCGTGTCGCCCAGCGCCAGCGCGCGCAGGAAGCGCGAGCTCGGCGACGGCACCGCATCGGCGATCCGCTGCGACCAGCGCTCACGAAGGACATCGATCGTCCACGTATCGCCGAGCCTGCGCGCGGAGTCCGCGTCGCGCACGTAGCCAGTTGCGGCGATGCGCCGTTCCAGCGCGAGTTCCTCGAAATCGAAACCGCCCGGATCGAGCGTGCCGCGCGGGCGCCGCAGCTTGACGACGAATTTCCAGCGTTCGCCAGGTGCGACATCGATGCGCGAGCGGTACCAGCCCAGCCGCAGGTGCTTTCCCGCGACGCCGTCAGGATTGCCTTCGCGGTCGGCGATGAAATCGAAGCGCAACACCTGCTCGTGGCGTTCGGGCAGGCCATCGACATGGCCGACGACGGCGATGTCCTGCCCCGAAAGTTGCGCAGGCAGGCGTTGCGACATCACATGGCCGCCCTGCACGCAGGCCCACCCGAAACCGAGCAGCAGCGCGCCGATCCAGCGCCAGCGCCCGGGCACGAACCATCCGGCCAGGCCTGCGACGCACAAGACAAGACTCGACCACGACGGCGGCAGCGCGCGCAATTGCATCGCCAGCACCACCCCGCTCACCAGCGCGACGGCGCAGGTCACGCCGAAAGGCGGAAGCCATCTCGACGCGATCGACCCTGCACCGGCTTCGAGCGACCGCAGCTCCGCAGCGGTCACGGGTCAGACCTCGTCGTGGGCCAGTTCGTGCAGTGCGCCGCTGGTCAGTTCGAGCACGCGGTCCATGCGTCGCGCGAGACGACGGTCGTGGGTGACCAGCACCAGCGCGGTGCCGATCGCACGATTGAGTTCGAGCATCATGTCGAACACGCCGGCCGCGGTCCTTTCGTCGAGGTTGCCGGTCGGCTCGTCGCCGAGCACGCAGGCCGGACGATTGACCAGCGCACGCGCGACCGCAGCGCGCTGGCGTTCTCCGCCAGACAGTTCGCCGGGCTTGTGCTGCAGGCGATGGCCGAGGCCGACCTGTTCGAGCAGCGCGCGCGCGCTCGATTCCGCCAGCGCATGCGCCGTGCCGCGGATCAGCAGCGGCATCATCGCGTTCTCGAGCGCGGTGAATTCCGGCAGCAGGTGGTGGAACTGGTAGATGAAGCCGAGCGCGCGATTGCGCAGGTCGCCGCGCGCCTTCTCGCCAAGTTTGGACATCGCCTGCCCGGTCACGTACACCTCGCCCGCGGTCGGCGTGTCGAGCCCGCCGAGCAGATGCAGCAGGGTGCTCTTGCCGACGCCCGAGGCGCCGACGATGGCGACGCGCTCGCCCGCCGCCACGTCCAGGTGCAGGCCGTCGAAGACCGGCGTGCGCAGCTTGCCCTCGACATAGGTCTTGCCGAGGCCATCGCAACGGATCACCGCATCGGCAGCGGAAGTGGGGATCGTATCCATCATTCGTAGCGCAACGCATTGGCCGGATCGATGCGCGCAGCGCGCCAGGCCGGGTACAGGGTCGCGAGGAAGCACAGCACCAGACCGACTACCGCGATCGTGCCCACGTCGCTCCATTCCAGCCGCGTCGGCAAGCCACTGATGTAGTACACGTCCGCCGGCATCACTTCGATGCCGGTGAGCTTCTCGATCACCGCGACGATGCGGTCGAGGTTCTTCGTCAGCGTCACCCCGCCGGCCACGCCGAGCGCAACGCCGAGCATGCCGATCACGCAACCCTGCACCATGAACACGCGCATGATCGCGCCCGGCCGCATGCCCAGCGTGCGCAGGATCGCGATGTCGGCCTGCTTGTCGGTGACCACCATCACCAGCGACGACAGCAGATTGAACGCAGCGACACCGACGATCAGCACGAGGATGAGGAACATCATCGTCTTCTCGGTCTTCAGGGCGGTGAACATGTTGACGTTGTCGTGGGTCCAGTCGTGCACCGCGT
>DATHOV010000141.1:0-2081 GCA_035484515.1 Lysobacteraceae bacterium | reverse complement strand
TTGCCGGTGATCCGCGTGAGCCAGTTCGCCATGAACTGGGTGGAGCCGCCGAAGATCGAGATCGAGATCGCGTAGATCAACGACAGCCCGACCGAGCGCACGCGCGGCGGCAGCGATTCGGTGATCGCGACCAGGAAAACCGATGTCGACAGCGTCTGCGCGATCGCGAGCATCGCGCAGACGGCGAACAGCGTCGTGCCCGTGCGCGATCGGCCGAGCAGCCAGAAGCAGGGAAAGATCGCCAGCAGCAGCACGGAGTACGGCACGATCATCACCGGCTTGCGACCGATCCGGTCCGAGAGCCAGCCTCCGATCGGATCGCAGATCACGCCACACAGGCCGACGATCGCGGTCGCTCCCAGCGCGAGGCTTTCCGGCATGCCCAGTGTCGAGTTCGCGTAGGTGGTCATGTAATCGAGGATGTAGTTCGTGGTGGTGGCCGCAGCCAGCATCGCCAGGCCCAGCATCGCGAGATGCGCATGGCCGCGGCGCTGCTTCGCATCGACCGGCATCGGCTCAGACGCTTCGATCCGCAGCGTTTCGCCGAGCGTGCTGCGCAGCGCCAGACCGAACGGAACGATGACTCCGCCGGCGAGCAACGCGGCACGCCATCCCCACGCATCCAGCGCCGGAGCGTCGAGCGCGTGGGCGAGCCCGAAGCCGACCAGCCCCGCCACCATCACCGCTCCGTCGGCACTCATCGACTGGAACGAGATATAGAGACCGCGTCGCATCAGCGGCGCCGCTTCCATCATGAAGGCCGTGCTCGGCCCCACTTCGCCACCCAGCGCGAATCCCTGCAGCAGGCGGAACGCGATCACCAGGATCGGTGCGAGCACGCCGATCGACGCGTACGAGGGCGTGAGCGGGAGGCCGATCGTGGCGATGCCGATCAGGGCGAACGACAGCATCATCGCCGGTTTGCGTCCGCGCCGGTCGCCCATCCGCCCGATCACCCACGCACCGAGCGGCCGCGTCAGGAAACCGGCGCCGAACGTCGCCAGCGATGCGAGCAGGCTGATCCCCTTCTGGTTCGACGGAAAGAAGCAGCGCCCGATCTGCGCGGCGAAGAACGCGTAGGTGACGAAGTCGTAAAACTCGAGCGCATTGCCGACGCAGACCGCGACGACGTGGCGCGCGGGCAGCGATGGCCTGGGCGTCATCGCTGCCGCATCGCCAGTCGCTTCCTCGCAGCCCAGCTTCCGGTGAAGCCGGACAATGCGGCCACGCCGAAGCCCATCGCGAACAGCCACTTCACCAGGTTCTGGGAGCGCTTCGTAGCGGAGATCGACGGATCGTCCGGCAGGTAAACGATGGCCACCTCGCTGCCGGCTGCCAGGCATCCGGAACCCGATCCTTGGTAACTGCGCGCATCGACGGTATAGGTGAACGACATGCTTCGATGCTTGCCGCCGCCATCGCAGGAGACGACAGCGGCCTGCGTTTCCCGGCCCGACTGCTGCAGCCGCTGCCACCCGCTCCATCCGTGCGGCAGCGAAAACGTGATGGCCACCATCACCGCCGCCAAGGTGAGCGCGGCGTTGAACAATCCCATCAGCAACGGCGACGCATTCATCTCGTATATCCCGAATCATGCGCCAGGATGGAAGCACCGGTCGCCTCTTGCGGCGCAAGCCCGGCCTGCGCGCTGGCCGTGAGGTCGGCGTGCAGCAGGCGATGGAACAGGTGCTCGCCCGCTTCGCGCCGCACCGACAACCTTCCGGTCGAGTACGCGCGCGAGTTGAGGCCGCGCTGGACGGACTTGCAGATCGCCATGTCCTCGTCCTGGATGATCTGGCCGACTTCGATGCTGGCCTTGTTGCGCTCGCGCGCGGCCTCGGAGACGTCGGCGAACCAGAAGTCGAAGATCACCTCGGTGCGGTCCAGGCCGAGCGGCAGCACGAGGTTGGTGTCCATGATCCCCTCGTACCAGTTGATCATGAAGTTCGGGTGCACCCAGTAATACAGCGCACGGTCGCCGCCACGCACCGAGGAGAACTGCTCGTGGTCGCCGTCCTTGACGATCGGGCTCGACTGCAGGCAATGGCGCGCGCCGTTCTCGATCGTGTACTTCTTGAAGT
>DATHOV010000140.1:0-2046 GCA_035484515.1 Lysobacteraceae bacterium | reverse complement strand
GTGGGCGATGTCCGCCGATGCATAGGCCAGCAAGCCGATGGCGGCGGTCGTTGCGGTGTCGTCCCTGTTTTCGGCATCCATGCGAAGGACTCTGAAGGGCTGGGGATGATGGCTACGTAGCTGCGGGGATTCAAGCCAGAGCCTGTTTGTTTCTTGCTCGCCAATGACGAGCCAAAAGGGCATGCCACTGGAGCCGCTGCGTGCGACGATAAGCCCCTGCCGCCGGAGCGAAGGGATCGAGCGGGATGGCGATGGACAAAAAGGGACTCCCGCCGAACCCGAGCCCGCTCGAACGCGCGGCGGCGCGGTTCGTCAAGACCTGGAGCCTGTGGGAGCACGCCTTCGGCCGGGCGTCGAGCGCGCTCGCCTCGCGGATGCGGTTCTCGTTCTTCCTGACGATGACGGTGGTCGCGCTGGCGTTCCTGTTCTGGGACTACCACGGGATCGGTGCGTGGGCCGGCGATACCTTCAAGGGCGGCAACAGGAACCTGTCGTCGGTCGAGGACTCGCTGTTCGACTGGGTGATCGCGAAGCGTCCGATCGACCCGAAGTCGTCCGGGAATGTGGTGATCGCCGAGATCGACCAGTGCTCGATCGACTACTTCGAGAAGAAGGGCCTGCCCGGCTGGCCGTGGCCGCGCGATCGCCACGCCGACCTGTTGACGGCGCTCGGCGATGCGGGCGTCGCGGTCGTCGGCTACGACGTGCTGTTCCTCGACAAGCAGTCCGGCCAGGCCGATTCCGACGACATGCTGCTGCAGGTCGCCAAGCTCGGTGCGCCGGCGTTCTTCGGTGCCAACTACGGCGCGCCTGCAGCCGATACGCCGTCGACGAATACGGCCAACCGCTGGCCGACGGCATTGCCGCTCGTTGCCAGGCCAACGGATACGCCGGTCATCGGCATGGATCTTCCCTTCGGCCAGGCGATGCGCGAGCACAGCGGGTTCGTCAACATCCAGCGTTCCGGCGATGGCGTCATGCGCGACTTCGACCTCTGGTACAAGGCTGGCGACTGGGGCGTGCCTTCGATGGCGGCACTGGTCGCGGCGCAATACCTGCACCGCAAGTTCACGAGCTTCCCGAAAAGCATCCGCCTCAACTGGCGTTCGAAGCATCCCTTGCCGGTGGTCAGCGCGGTTGACCTGTTGCCTGACGAGCACATGCCCTGCGTGGCCAAGGGGCAGAAGCTGCCCGACCTGAAAGGCAGGATCGTGCTCGTCGGCTACGTCGCCGCGGGCATCAACGACGCCAAGCCCACGCCGATCGACCCGCAGATGGCCGGCGTCGTGCTGCAGGGCGAGGCGGTCGAGAACCTGGTCGGCGACAGCTACATCCGCATGCCCGCCGACGGCTTCAAGTACGCGCTGGCGGCACTGCTGATCCTGGTGATCGGCTTCTCGTTCTGGCGCGGCGAGCCTTCGCAGGACATCGACGCGGTGTTCACCGCGACCAACCTGCTGCTCACCGCGGTGGCCGTGCTCACGCTCACGTTCACCACGTTCTTCTTCGACATCTTCACCTCGATCGCGACCTCGCTGACCTTCTTCGGCCTGTGCCGGACGTATCTGGCAGGCATGCGCGGGCGCGCGCTCGGCAATGACGATCACGTCCCCGAACTGGGAGAGCATGGCCGCCTGCATGTGGTGCTGCTGTTGCTGCGGGTGAGCGTCGCGCACGAAGTCGCCAGGGAAGGGCACAATTCCAAGGCGCGGCAATTCTGGGAAACCAACGAATACCGCCGGCGCATCCGCCGGATCCTCTATGCGCACGGCTACGCCAAGATCCATGAGGGCCTGATCGAGCGCAAGACCTTCCTGGCCGCGGACTTCCGCGACGTGATCCTGATGATCTGCGACGCGCCCACGGTCGAGGAATTGCGCTGGGAGATCCTGCACGATCTGAAGCTGATCAACCACGAGCTGGCCAAGATCGCCGACGAGATCCGGATCGACCAGATCGCCACCGCCAGCGCCGTCTATGTGGACCTGAGCGGCCTGGACGAGCAGACTCGGGCGATGTCGTTGCAGAATACCCTGGGGAAGGTAC
>DATHOV010000139.1:0-7441 GCA_035484515.1 Lysobacteraceae bacterium | reverse complement strand
CGCCTTCACCCCCAGCCATGCGCTTGGCTTCAAGGATTTCGAGCCCGGCCGGATGCTCTGGGGCATGTTCATGCACGGCAGCATGGAACATATCGTCGGCAACATGATCTTCCTGGCGATCCTCGGGATGCTGGTCGAGGGCGCACTGGGGCCTTGGTGGTTCCTGGGCCTGTACTTCGCGGGCGGCATCGGCGCCGCCTTCACCACGCTCGCATGGCATTGGGGCGAGGAAGGCATCACGCTCGGCGCATCGGGCGCGATCGCAGCGCTGATGGGCGCCTATTGCGTGATCTGGGGTTTGCGCAAGGTGCGGGTGTTCTACTGGTTTTTCGTCGTGTTCGATTACGTGAAATTGCCTGCGCTGGTGATGCTGCCATTCTGGTTCTGCGCGCTGGTGCTCTATCCGTGGCTGATCCACGACAACACCGATTTCGCCGATCACTTCGGCGGTATCGTCAGCGGCGCCGCTTTCGCTTTCGTGCTGCGACGGCAGGGCCTGGTGCAGCACGCCTTCATCGACGAGGACGAGCGCGTCGAGAAAAACGAGCACAACGAGGCGGCATTCGAACAGGCGTCGCAGTTGCTGGGTCGACTCGAGATTCCCAAGGCCCGCGAAATCCTGATCCGCATCGACAAGGTCGAACCAGGACAGTTACGGGTGATGGTCGCCTTGTACCGGTGCGCGCGCTTTGCCGGCAAGACGAACGAACTCGATGCCGCCATCCTCCGCGTCCTCGGATTCGCCACGACGGCCGAGGCCGACATCCGCCAGATCCAGGCCACCTACCAGGACTATTCGAAGGCGTGCGGCGGCGCGCCACGACTCGCACCCGAGTTGCTGCTGGGCCTGTTGCCGTCATGGACGCGCCACGGCGACGATGCCGCCGCCGAATCGCTGTTGCGCGATGTCTCCGCTGTCCGACCCACCGAACAGGGGCTGCCCGCCGCATGGTTCGCACTTGCGCTGCGCGCGCCGGAAGGATCGAACAAGCGCCGCCAGTTGCTGGCCTATCTGCTGGAGCACCACGCGCAAAGCGACTTCGCCCCGAAGGCACGGTTCCTGCTCAGCCAGGATTGACCCGGGATTTTCCGAACAAGTTCAGAGATGACCAGCTTCGCTGTTGAAAAGCGTTTCCGCGGTGCATGGATGCACCGCCGCGGACAACGACGCAAGTCGTTGATCCGCGAGCGCCGAGTCCGGATCTGTGCCGGACTCGGCGCCTCTGAACGAGGCCAGGATGGACTTCTTCAGACCGCCCCCAAGTCCTTGCGCCCCGGACGCTTCGTCGCCGCAATCATGCGTTCGATCGCGGCGAGCTTCGCGTCGATCTCGGGCATCAGGGAATCGCCGGGAACCGTTTCCTGCAGGTGCCGAAGCAGGACGCAGGCTTCCTCGTCCTTGCCCATGTGCTCGTGCAGCACGTCGACCGCAAGCAGACCGCACTGCGAAATGTACTGGCTCTTCGGAAACCGCTGTTCGAAGTCCTTCACGAGCAGGTAGGCCGCCTGCGGCTGGTTCTGCCGCCACGCCATGTAGGCGAGCTTGGCGACCTGCACGGCGGTCGCCGGCGCGAACGCGGGATCGATCGTCTGGCATTCGCGCAGCAGTTCCACGGCAGCACGTTCGTCGTCGGCATCGATCAACTGGATGATGTAGTCGCGTCCGTGTTCGAGCAGGCCCGTCCGGTTGTCGCCCGCGCGAAGCAGCTTGCGGTATTGCGCGTGCATGGCCGGGCTGCCGCCGTGACCGCGAAGCAGCTCGCGGGCGCGCTCGGTAGCTTCCTCGAGCTTGCCTTCGCGCACCAGAGCGCCGACCTCGTCGAGCGAATTCCGGGCGGGGTCGGGATTCGTCGCCGGCCGTGCCATCTGGATGGCCTCGGGAACGAAGCCCAGGTTCTCGTGGTACTGGTAGATCAGATAGCCCATCAGGTGGAACGTCATTACCAGCGCATAGTTGGAAATGATGCCGATTGCCACGAGCGCGACCGGCAGCGGAAGAAAGCCCGCGACGATTTGATTCGCGTAGCCCTCGCTCAGGAAGATGACCAGGCACAGGCCGATCACGGCCAGGTAGGGCCAACCCACGCCGGTCATGATTGCCAGCCATTTGAGCGGGTTCAAGGCTTCGGCGAGGTTTTCTTCCATCGCGAGCGTCATGGTCGCGCCGGGCAGCGAAATCCCGAAGAACAACAGCAGGATCCATCCCAGCCCGGGACCGAGCTTCGCGAACACGATCGCGGCAAGAATGAACAGGATGACGATCAGGCCAATGAATTTCCACCCGATATTGCTCTTTTCCGACAGGGTCACGTCAGGCGGCAGCAGGTAGCCATCTGCCGAGGAACGCAGGCATTCGAAGCAATACCTGTACATCGCTGCGACCAGCACCAGAAAGACGAAGACGCCCACGAACGGCAGCATGAGAATGAGCCTGCCGAGCGCCAGCAGGACAATGGTGGCCATCGAGGCCCCATGCAGCGGATACAGCATGACCTGGCGCAGGCGGTTCCAGAACGGCACGATGGCCGGGGATGCAGTTGGGGATTGTGCGGGCATTGGGTGCGTGTTCTGGCGAGCCGGGGTGGCGCATTGTACCGGTCGATCCTTCAACGCCGTACCGTCACCGTCCATCGCAGGAATCGTGCGACTGTAGCTACCGGAGGATGCCCATGCTGATTCGCGGCAACTGTCATTGCGGGAACATCGCCTTCGCGCTCGACTGGCTCCCCGAGCCATCGCAAATCCCGGCGCGCGCGTGCAGTTGCAGCTTCTGCACACGCCATGGCGGTGTCTGGACAGCCTGCCCGACCGGCAAGCTGCGGGCGACGGTGAAGAACGCTTCGCGGGTTTCGCTCTACGAGTTCGGGACGAAGACCGCGCAATTCCACGTCTGTTCGGATTGCGGCGTCGTACCGGTCGCCACGAGCCGGATCGACGGCGCCCTTTACGCCGTCGTCAACGTGAACGCCTTCGAGGGCATCGAGCCTTCACTGCTGCGCCACGCGTCGGCGACGTTCGATGGCGAAAACGAAGGCGACCGGCTCGCGCGCCGCAAGCGCAACTGGATCGCCGATGTCGTCTTCACGGAAGGTCGCGCCTGATCGCAGGCGCCAACTCAGGCATCCGTCCAGGCACGATCGAGCAGTGCATCCACTGGCGCATCCTGCGGCAATGCACCGAAGCACAATCCGCCCTCGCCCTGCAGACGGCTGGCGCAGAAGGCAGAGGCGATGGCCGTCAGGCCGGTGCGAAACAGCAGGCTCGCCTGCAGGCACAGCGCCATGCGCTCGACCAGCCAGCGCGCGCGCGATGGCAACGCGTCGGCCGGGCGAGCGAGTTCGTCGCGGATCGCCCTGATCGCATCGTCGAGCCCCGGATGCGCTCCGCGTGTTGCCGCCAGTTCGTTCCATAACGCCTCGCCGCAGGCCGGTTCCTTCTGCAACGCGCGCAGCACGTCGAGGCACTGGATGTTGCCACTGCCCTCCCAGATCGAATTGAGCGGTGCCTGCCGGTAGAGCCGCGGCATGCCCGATTCCTCGACATAGCCGGCGCCGCCGAGGCATTCCTGCGCCTCGTTGACCATCGCCGGCGCGCGCTTGCAGATCCAGTACTTGCCGATCGCCGTGGCGATGCGCGCGAACGCCGCCTCGGCCGGGTCGCGTTCGCTCGCATCCACCGCGCGCGCGACGCGAAACGCGAGCGCAGTCGCGGCTTCCGCTTCAAGCGCCAGATCGGCCAGCACCACGCGCATCAGCGGCTGCTCGACCAGCACGCGGCCGAAGGCGCGGCGATGCCGGCAATGATGGAGCGCCTGCACCAAGGCCTGGCGCATCAGCCCGGCCGAGCCGAGCATGCAATCCAGGCGGGTGAGCGCGACCATTTCCAGGATCGTCGCGATGCCCCGCCCTTCCCCGCCGACGCGCCACGCGATCGCGCCCTGGAACTCGACCTCGCCGCTGGCATTGCTCCAGTCGCCGAGCTTGTCCTTGAGGCGCTGCAGGCGCATCGCATTGCGCGAGCCGTCGGGTGCGAAACGCGGCAGCAGGAAACACGTCGGGCCCGGACCCGTCTGCGCGAGCACCAAGAAGGCATCGGACATCGGCGCGGAGAAGAACCACTTGTGGCCGACGAGCTCGTACGTCCCGTCGCTCAATTCGATAGCCCGGGTCGTGTTCGCGCGCACGTCCGAGCCGCCCTGCTTCTCGGTCATGCCCATCCCGATGGTGTTGCCGGGCTTGTCCCAGGCCGGCGCATGACGGCCGTCGTAGTGCGGCGCAATGACCCGCGCGATCCATGCATCCGCGAGATCGGGCGCGTGGCGCAACGCGGGCACGCAGGCATAGGTCATCGTCAGCGGGCAACTCGTACCGTGATCGGTCTGGTAATGCAGGTACATCAACGCCGCGCGCGCGACGTGCGCCCCCGTGCGCTGCGCATGCCGCCATGCGAAGCCGGCGACGCCATGGTCGACGCCGACGCGCATCAACTGGTGATAGGCCGGATGGAACTCGACTTCGTCGATGCGCTCGCCGTAGCGGTTGTGCGTACGAAGTTGTGGTCTGTTCGCATTGGCCACGCGCGCGAGTTCCTGCAACTCGCCACCGGCGAGGACGCCATACGCCGCGATCTGCTCGTTCGCCCATGCCCCGCCTTCGCGCTCGACCGCTTCGCGCAATGGCTGGTCGGTGGCGAATGCGTCGTAAGGCACCAGCGGCGGCGGCTGGTTCTCGACAACGTGGGTAGCAAAGCGCGAAGTCGTGGTCATGCAAGTGCTCGCGATCGAAGCGCCACGAGGTTCAGGCGTCTCCGGTCGGAACAATCCCCGCGTTCTCGACCATCAGGATCACCGCCCGATCCGGCGCACGCGTTCGATGCACCACGCCTTTCGGCACCACGAATCCCTCACGCGGCTGCAGATCGATCGAACGGTCCTCGAGGTCGACGATGAAATGCCCATCGAGCACGAAGAAGAACTCGTCGTCGTTGTCGTGCTTGTGCCAGTGGTATTCGCCCTGCATCACGCCCAGGCGCACGACCGAATCGTTGACCTTGCACAGGGTCTGGTTGTACCAGGCATCCGTGCACTCCGACACGAGCCTGGGCACGTCGACGAGGCTGAGTGCCGGAAACAGGATGTCGAGATGGGTTGCATAGGGATAGTCGGTCGTTTCCGTCATGGCGCCTCCAGAAGATTCATATCCTTTGCGAACAGCTCGCCTGCCGATGTCACGCCGCGGTGGCCTGCCTCTTCTCGCTCGCTTCCAGCGGCAGCAGCCATTCGCGATGGTCGGTGCGCCACGCCGACCAGGGTTCGCCGTCGGCGCCGATCTCGAAGACCTGCCATGCGCCGGTGCGCGGCAGGAAATCCAGCGGCGACTCGCCGGCATCGAAGCGCGACAGGCACGTCACCAGATCGAGTACCGATTCGGCGCGCTGGCCGATGTAACGGGTGATGCGCGTCCACGGATCGCTCGCCAGCGGGAAGAACAGCGTCGCACCCTGGTGCAAGGCGCAGGCAAAGACGCGCGGCGCATCGCCCGTGCTGCGATGCACCTGCAGCGGACGGAACAAGCTTGGGTCTTCGAGCGGCAGGCGTTCGGCGTGCAGGTAGAGGCGCTCGTTGAGAGGGCTGACGCACTGCAACCACCACTGGGTGACGACCTCGTCGCGTGTGCGGCGCACCAGTTCCTTCGACACCAGCCGTCCATCGGCGAAACGCACGACATCGTGGCCCGAGCCCTGGTCCAGGTCTTCGGGCAACCACGGCCAGCGCGGCACGTCCTGTGCCGACAACCGATAGGCGATCGGCCAGCGGCCGAACGACAGATGATGGACGCGTGCCGCGCCCGCACCGTCGAACAACCGCCATTTCGCGCCGTCGAGCACGACGCTGTCGCCAGCGATGACCTCCACGTCCGGCGCCACCCGATGCAGGCCGCGCGCATTCTCGATGAGCTCGTAGGCCGGCTGGCCGTGCCGCGTCGGCGGCGCCCACGGCATCGGCGGCAGCCCCTGACGGATGCGCCTGAACAGCGCGGAGCTGTCGATGTCGGCCTGGGTCGGATACGTCGACGGCGCGCCCGCGGGCTTGGCGTCGTTGACCGTCTTGACCCATTGCACCGTCTGCATGACCACGGTCTTGTCGTGCTGGCTCAGCGGCGGCAGTTTCAGCATGGAAGCGTATCCCGTCGGCACGTGGCGATCGGCGCAAGCATAGCGCCTGCCGGGCCCGCTTCAGCACCGCGGGCGCGGCATGGCTCGCCCTGCCCGCCCGCGCAGGCTATCCTTTGCGCTTCGCGCCGTCGCCGGCGCCCGCCGTTGCCCGCATGAATCCGAATTTCCTCGATTTCGAACAACCCATCGCCGAACTGGAAGCCAAGATCCAGGAACTGCGCCACGCCAGCCATGCGCCGGCGGTCAACATCGACGAGGAAATTCACGGTCTTCAGGAGAAGCTGCGCGCACGCACCGGCGAGATCTTCCGCAACCTCACTTCGTGGCAGATCTCGCAACTCGCGCGCCACCCTGCCCGCCCCTACACGCTCGATTACCTGCGGTTGATCTGCGACGAGTTCCACGAGTTGGCCGGCGACCGCGCCTACGCCGACGATGCCGCGATCGTCGGCGGCCTGGCCCGCATCGACGGCCGCAGCGTGATGGTCATCGGCCACCAGAAAGGCCGCGACACCAAGACCAAGATCCGCCGCAACTTCGGCATGCCGCGCCCCGAGGGCTACCGCAAGGCGCTGCGCCTGATGAAGATGGCCGAGCGCTTCGACCTGCCGATCCTCACCTTCATCGACACCCCGGGCGCGTACCCGGGCGTCGGCGCCGAGGAGCGCGGCCAGTCCGAGGCGATCGCACGCAACCTGATCGAGATGGCCGAGTTGCGCGTGCCGATCGTGGCCACCGTGACCGGCGAAGGCGGCTCCGGCGGCGCGCTGGCGATCGGAGTCGGCGATCGCACCCTGATGCTCGAATACGCGACCTATTCGGTAATCACCCCCGAAGGCTGCGCTTCGATCCTCTGGAAATCGCCCGAAAAAGCGAAGGATGCGGCCGAGGCGATGGGCATCACCGCGCCGCGCCTGCTCGAACAGGGGCTCATCGACAAGATCATCAAGGAACCTCTTGGCGGAGCCCACCGCGATCCGCAGGCGATGGCCGAACGGTTGAAAGGTGTACTGATACGCGAACTGGACGCGCTGCTCGCGATCGACCGCAATGCACTGCTGGAGAAGCGCTACCAGAGGCTGCGGGGGTATGGGGCTTACGAGAGCCCTGCGCCGGTCTGAGGGTCGGGCCGTTCACGAACGGCTACAACTACCGATGCTCCGTCGCAGGCCAGCGTCACGGACATGGGTTCAACGGAAGGTGTAACGCCTAAGCCAGGCCAGGTTGCAAGCCCTTCGGCCGCGCAATCTTGAACGACCATTGCCAG
>DATHOV010000138.1:0-4227 GCA_035484515.1 Lysobacteraceae bacterium | reverse complement strand
TGGGCACGCCCAGCGCGACGGTGCGGCACTGGCGCGGGTTGAGCGTTTGCGAAATGTCGCCGATCACGCCGCCCTTGCCGGCGGTGTCGCGGCCTTCGAACAGGATCAGCAGGCGCTGGCCGGTCTTCTCGACCCAGCGCGCCATCTGCAGCAGTTCGCCCTGCATCGGATCGAACAGCTTCGCGTACTGCTTGCGCTTGAGTTTTCCGTCGTCGTCGGATTTCGACATCACGGCCTCACTTGCGGCGCTGGCGCACGTCGGCCATGCCGCGTGCGACCTCGAGCAGCGCACCCTGCTGCTTCGTGGTGAGCTCGCGATAGGCGGCGAGCAACTCGTGCTCGCCCTTCGTGCGCGCCGGATCGAGCGTGCTGGCGATCTCGCCGAGCAGAGCGCCGGCAGGCACGCCGAAAGTCTTGGCGAGCGCGTCGAGCTGATCCCTGCCAGGCAGCTTTTCGCCGCGCAACCATGCCGAGACGGTGGCAGCGCCCGCTTTCGGGATCGCCATCGCGATGTCGGTGGCGCTCAGCCCGCGCGCCTTGGCCAGCAACCTCAACGTCGAATCCAATGCCATGGTCACTCCGTTGTTGATCGTCCCTGATCAAGAACCCGCACATCCTTGAGCGGACTTTCCAATAATCGTGGACCTAATGCCGCAAGATTGCAGGGTTTGGTGCTGGAGTCGAGTTGCGCGCGGATCAGCCGTTCCCATGCGGTGCGGCAGGCCGAGGTCGAGCCGGGCAGGCAGAACAGGAAAGTCCCGTTCGCCAGGCCTGCGAATGCGCGCGACTGCAGCGAACTGGTGCCGATCTCCTCGAAGCTGATCGCGCGGAAGATCTCGCCGAAGCCTGGCATGGTCTTGTCGAGCAGGGGCAGCAGCGCTTCGGGTGTGGAATCGCGGCCGGTGAAGCCGGTGCCGCCGGTGACGAGGATGCCATCGACGTTTTCTTCCGCGATCCAGCGCGAGACCAGTGCGCGCAGCCGGTAGCGATCGTCAGGCAGGATCGCACGCTCGTGGAGACGATGGCCGGCAGCCGACAGCGCATCGACCAGATAGTCGCCGGAAGTGTCGTTCGCCGCAGACCGCGTGTCCGAAACCGTCAGCACGCACAGGCTCAACGGGGTCGCGGCGGCGGTCATGCGCTGTCCTTCAGAAATCGAGATGGAAGTGCAGGTTCGTATCCTGCGTCCATCCGGCATCGCGATACAACGCCTGCGCCGAATGGTTGTCCTGCCCGGTTTCCAGTTGCAGGCCCAGCGCACCGCGTTCGCGCGCGAACTCGGTGGAGGCATCGAGCAGGGCACGCGCGACGCCCATGCGGCGCGCGGCAGGCGTGACGTAGAGATCGTTGAGCACCCACACGCGTCCCATCCGCACCGACGAGAACAGCGGATACAACTGCACGAAGCCGGCCGCTTGCGCTTCATCCCCGGCGATCAGCAGGACGGATTCGCCGAGGGCGATGCGTTCGCCAAGATAGGCGCGTGCGCCGGCCACATCGCTGGCCTGCTGGTAGAACTGCCGGTACGCGTCGAACAGCGACGCCAGTGCATCGAGATCGTTCGCACCCGCGCGCCGCACGGCGACGCTCACGCGGCCTCCGTCAGCAGCCTGAGTTCGTCGGCCTGGTGCTCGCGCGTCAGGCGCCCGACCAGATCGTCGAGATCGCCCTCGAGGATTTCCGGAAGCCGATAAAGGGTCAATCCCTCGACGCGATGGTCGGTGATGCGCCCCTGCGGGAAGTTGTAGGTGCGGATGCGCTGGCTGCGGTCGCCGCTTCCCACCTGCAGCCGGCGCGACGCGGCGGTCGCCGCGGCCGCCCTCGCGCGCTCGGCTTCCAGCAGCATCGCCTTCAACCGCTGCATCGCCTTATCGCGGTTGGCGTGCTGCGAGCGCTCGGTCTGGTTCTCGACCACGATCCCGCTGGGCAGGTGGGTGATGCGGATCGCCGACTCGGTCTTGTTGACGTGCTGGCCGCCGGCGCCGGAGCTGCGGAAGGTGTCGACCTTCAGGTCGGCGGGATTGACCTGCACGTCGCTCACCTCGTCGTCGTCCGGCAGGATCGCCACGGTCGCAGCCGAGGTGTGGATTCGCCCCTGCGCCTCGGTTTCCGGCACGCGCTGCACGCGGTGCGTGCCGGATTCGAACTTGAGCTTCGAGTAGGCGCCGCGCCCTTCGATGCGGGCGATGATTTCCTTGTAGCCGCCGTGATCGCCGGGACTGGAAGACTCGATCTCGACCTTCCAGCGATGGCGCTCGGCGTAGCGCGCATACATGCGGAACAGGTCGCCCGCGAAGATCGCCGCCTCGTCGCCACCGGTGCCGGCACGCACTTCGAGGAACAGGTTGGCATCGTCGCGCGGATCGACCGGGATCAGCAGCAGGCCCAGCGACGCTTCGATCGCGGCGATGCGTTCCTGCGCAGCGGGGATTTCCGCCTCGGCCAGCTCGCGCAGTTCGGGATCGCCGCGCATCGACAGGGCTGCGGCGAGGTCGGCTTTCGCGCGTTCGAAGTCGGTGAGGGCGATCGCGATCGGCTCGAGCTGGGCGAACTCGCGCGACAGCTCGCGAAAGCGTTTCTGGTCGGCCAGCGCGTCGGGTTCGGCCAGCAGGCGCGCGACTTCCTCGCGGCGCTCGGCCAGCGACTCAAGCTTGCGCAGGAGGCTCGGCGTCATTGGAGCTTTCCCTGCCGTTGTCGTCGAAGGCATTTCCGGAAGCGCTGTCGAACAATCGCGCTGCGGCGCTCAGCAATTGCGCATCGCCTTCGTGCGCGGCGCGGCGCAGGCCCGCCGTCGGCGCGTGCAGCAGCTTGTTGGTCAGGCCATGGGCGAGCTGTTCGAGCACCTCGTGCGGATCGCGGCCCGCGGCGAGGTGCTCTTTCGCGCGCGCGAGCAGGACGTCGCGCGCGGCCTCGCTGCGCGAACGCAGGGCCTTGAGCGTGTCCTGCTGGGTGCTGCCGCGCCACCAGGCCATGAACTGCTCGACCTGCAGATCGATCAGGGTCTCGGCCTCGCCGGCGGCCTGCTGGCGCGAGCGGCGGTTTTCGCCGATGGCCTGTTCGAGGTCGTCGACCGTATACAGGTACACGTCGTCCAGGGTCGCGGTTTCCGGTTCGATGTCGCGCGGCACGGCCAGATCGAGCAGGAACATCGGCGCATGCCGGCGCGTGCGGATCGCACGTTCGACCGCGCTGCGCGTGAGCACGGGTTCGCGGCTGGCGGTCGCGCAGATCACGATGTCGGCTTCGGCAAGATGGCGTTGCAGGTCTTCCAGCGGCAGGGCGACGCCGCCGAAGCGATGCGCGAGCTGCTGGGCGTGTTCCAGCGTGCGGTTCGCCACCAGGATGCGCCTGGCCTTGGCATCGAGCAGGTGGCGCGCGGCAAGCTCGATGGTTTCGCCGGCGCCGACCAGCAGCACGGTCGCATGGTCGAGCCGGGCGAACACCTGCTGCGCCAGCCGCACTGCGGCATAGGCGACTGAAACGGGATGCGCGCCGATGCGGGTGTCGGTGCGCACGCGCTTGGCGACCGCGAAGCAGTGCTGGAACAGGCGATCGAGCGGGGTCTTGAGCGCATGCGCCGACCGCGCGGTCTGCCAGGCCTGCTTCACCTGGCCGAGGATCTGCGGCTCACCCAGCACCAGCGAATCCAGGCCGGTCGCGACGCGGAACAGGTGGCGCACGGCCGCTGCATCGGCATGCCGGTACAGGTAGGCGTCGAGTTCGGCGATACCCAGCTCGTGGTGCTCGGCCAGCCAGCGCACAAGGGCGGGTTCGGCCTGGGGTTCGATCCGCGCGTACAGCTCGGTACGGTTGCAGGTCGAGAGCAGGGCGGCCTCCTGCACGCCGGCGACCGCACGCAGCGACGCCAGCGCTTCAGGCAGCGCTTCGGGCGCGAACGCCACCTTCTCGCGCAACGCGATCGGGGCGGTCTGGTGGTTCAGGCCGAGGGCGAGCAGAGACATGGCGTTAAGGTCGATGCGATAAACTCGTGAAACGACCGACGTGCGGCTGGTCATTGTAACCGCTGCCGCCGCGCGCGCCGCTGGCGGAGGTCGGCGGTCAGATGGAGGGAGTCTTGAGTCATGCGCGTGAACAACAGGCAGTGTGCGGCACGATGAAGCTGTCCTGGATCAGGATTTTCGCGGCTTGCTGGCTGTGCGCCCCGATGCTGGCGATGCCTGCGCATGCGGCTTCAGCGGCGAAGCCCGGCGCCACTTCAAGCGACGT
>DATHOV010000137.1:0-2698 GCA_035484515.1 Lysobacteraceae bacterium | reverse complement strand
CTCGGCTGGACGCTGGATGCGTTCGACTACTTCCTGCTTGTGTTCGTCATGCCGGAGATCGCGCACAGCTTCAAGGTCGACGTGACGGCGGTGTCGTTCTCGCTGACCCTGACCCTGGCGATGCGGCCGGTCGGCGCCTTCATCTTCGGACGGCTCGCGGATCGCTACGGACGGCGTCCGATCCTGATGATCGACATCGTCCTGTTCGCGGTGCTCGAAGCAGCATCGGCACTCGCGCCCACGCTGACGACGCTGCTGGTCGTGCGTGCCCTGTTCGGGATCGCGATGGGCGGCGAATGGGGCATCGGCGCCTCGCTGGCGATGGAATCGATACCGGCGAAGGCGCGCGGCCTGGTGTCCGGCCTCCTGCAGGAAGGCTATGCGACCGGCTATCTGCTCGGCGCCCTGGCCTACTGGCTGCTGTTCGACCGCATCGGCTGGCGCGGCATGTTCGCGCTCGGCGTCCTGCCGGCCCTGCTGGTGATGTACGTGCGACGCGTCGTGCCCGAATCGCCGGTGTGGGAAAGCGCGCGCGCCGAAGCCGCGGCGTGTCCCGCCTCGGTCAAGGATGGGCTGCTCGACACGATGCGCGGCCGCTGGCCCCTGTTCGCCTACCTGGTCGTGCTGATGATGTGCTTCAACATGTTCAGCCATGGCTCGCAGGACCTGTATCCGACCTTCCTCAAGCAGCAGATGCACTTCGACACCGCGACGGTGAGCAAGCTGACGATCGTGTTGAACCTGGGCGCGATCGTCGGCGGCCTCGCATTCGGCGCGTGGTCCGAGCGCATCGGCCGGCGCCGCGCGATCGCGATCGCGGCGGTGCTCGCGTTGCCGATGATCCCGCTGTGGGCCTACGGCGGTTCGGCGGTGATGCTCGGCGTGGGCGTATTCGGCCTGCAGGTCATGATCCAGGGCGCCTGGGGCATCGTACCGGTGCACCTCAACGAACTCTCGCCCGCCGCGGTACGCGGCACCCTGCCCGGTTTCGCTTACCAGGGCGGCAACCTGCTCGCCTCGATGACCGCACCGCTGCTCGCGTGGCTGGCAGCCAAACACGGCGGCAGCTACGCCTTCGCGATGTCGACGTTCATCGCCGTGGTCGCGGTGATGCTGGCCGGAGTGACCCTGCTGGGGCCGGAGGCCAAGGGACGCTCGTTGAGCGAGGCGCCGAGTCCGACGCATTGAGTCCGTCGCCGCCAAGCGTCGCTGTTGTCCTGCATTCCAGGATCAATATTTCTTCTTGCCCCTGACCCCGGCCGCGTCCAGGCGAATCTCTTCGGGCAACCGCGCCTGCAGCGTACCCAGCAAGGCGACCGCCGCAGCGCTGCCGTCGGGCTTGCCGTCCTGCCGCACGGCCGCCACCCTCGTCGTCATGACCTTGCGCTCGCTGGTCAGCGTCAGCGCGCGCGTCACGATCAGGAACCGGTCGCCCCGGTAGCGTACGTCGTACAGGCCCAGCATCTGCGCACGTCCTTCATAGGTGACGCCGTCCGTGCGCACCAGGATCTGGCCGATCGCGTTCCATGTATCGAGCATGCCGGCGGCAATGGTGAAATCGGTCGCCGGCATTGCGACCACGACCGGTGGCGGTGGCGCGATCTGCGGACGCGGCTTCATGCTGCAGCCCGCAATCAGCGCGACCACGCCGGCAATGCACAGCACTCGCGAACAACCAGCCATCGTCTTCCCGAAGCTATCGCCGATCATATGGATGCCATCGTGAACTGCGCCCATTGTCTCGCACCGCACTTCAACGGTGTATAAAGCACCAGACCACAAGGAGCACGCCATGAAACACCTGCTCAAGTTTGCCGCCATCGCCGTCGTCGGCACCGTCACGCTGGCATCGCCGTCCTTCGCTGCCTTGAAGGAAGGCACCCAGGCCCCCGATTTCACTGCGCCGGCCTATCTCGCCGGCAAGCCTTTCACCTTCAAGCTCGCCGACGCGTTGAAGAAGGGCCCGGTCGTGCTCTACTTCTTCCCCGCCGCACACACTTCGGGCTGCAACCTCGAGGCGCACCTGTTCTCGCAGGCCATCGACCAGTTCAAGGCGCAAAACGCCACCGTGATCGGCGTCACCGCGGGCAACACCGACCAGCTCGCCGATTTCTCGAAGGAAACCGAACACTGCAGCGGCAAGTTCCCCGTGGCCGCCGACCCGGGCGCGAAGATCGCCAAGCAGTACGACGCCATCCTCGCGCAGAAGCCCGAATGGTCCAACCGCACGTCCTACGTGATCGCGCCGTCGGGGTCGATCGTGCACGTCTACTCGGACCTCAATCCGAACAAGCACGTCGACGAGACGCTCGATGCTGTGAAGGCGCTCAAGAAATAACTCCGGAGCGGCTGCCCGGACCTTTGCGGGCGATGGGCATTGTCCAATTGCTACTGCTGCGCAGGCCGGAGCGATCGGCCGACCTGCCGCTCGAATCGGCCTGAGGCCACGACGCGTCCGCCTGCATCAACCCACCGGGACTGCGTCGCCCTTGGCCCCGTGCGCGCGATAGTCGAACCACATCGTGCCGAGCGCCAGCGCAAGCCAGCCGATGTTGTAGGCAAAGCCCGCGACCAGCATGATCCCGCCGGGAATCGGGCCGACGCTGGCGCGATCGATGAACTGCGCCAGGTTCGTCACCGGTGTCGGGTGGATCGCGATCTTGCCGTAATAGGCGACCACCTGGATGGCTAGGATCCA
>DATHOV010000136.1:0-4359 GCA_035484515.1 Lysobacteraceae bacterium | reverse complement strand
GCAGATCGGCATTGGCCTCCGCCATGCGCGCCTGCACCTCGAGCGCGGCCGCGACGGCGTTCACGGCGCTCGCGAATTCGATGAAGAAGCCGTCGCCCATCAGCTTGACGATCCGTCCCTGGTGCGAGGCGACCGCCGGTTCGATGATCTGCTTGCGCCGGGCGTTTACCGCCGCCAGCGTTGCTGATTCGTCGACGCCCATCATCCGCGAATAACCGGCCACGTCGGCGATGAAGATGGCGGCCAGGCGGCGCTGCGTGCGCCCGGTCATGGCGGGGTTTCCGGCCGGCCGGATATCGCTACCGTGCACACCGATCCGTCCCCGATCCATCGGCAGCAAGGACCATCGACCGGTGTGGGGCGGAACTGCGTCTCGTCGGTTCTCGCCTGCTTCATGCCGGTTGGATCCATGCGCGTTCCGGAGACCACCTCCCGAGCTATGTATCACACGGCCGATGACAAGAGAAATGCCTCACGGGGCGTCCGTCGACGCGGCAAGAATCCGGTCAGTGATGCGCCTAGCGATGTCTCGAAACGGCCATTTCGCCCAGCGCCAGCAACTCCCCGGCGGCCGATCCCATCGGCGCCAGTGCATCGCGCATCGTCCCGGCCAGTTCATCGAGCAGCTTGCGCGAGCCGTCGAGGCCGAGCAGGGCCGGATAGGTGGACTTCGACTGCGCGGCGTCCTTGCCGGCGGTCTTGCCGAGCTGGGACGAGCTGCCTTCGACATCGAGGATGTCGTCGCGGATCTGGAAGGCGAGACCGAATGCGCCCGCGTAATCGTCGAGCTGGCGCAGCATCGCTTCGTCCGCATGCGCGCACAGCGCGCCCATGCGCACCGAGGCGCGGAACAGCGCGCCGGTCTTGAGCGCGTGCATGCGCTCGAGTTCGGCCAGGGTCTGCACGCGGCCGGTCGCGGCGAGGTCCAGCGCCTGGCCGCCGCACATGCCGGAGGTTCCGCTGGCGGCGGCAAGCGTGGAGATCAGCGCAATACGCAGTGCGGCATCGCCATCGGTGGCGATCAGCACCTCGAAGGCGAGCGCCTGCAGCGCATCGCCGGCAAGGATGGCGGTGGCTTCGTCGAAGGCGACGTGCACGGTCGCACGCCCGCGCCGCAACGCGTCGTCGTCCATCGCGGGGAGGTCGTCGTGGATCAGCGAATACGCGTGCACGAGTTCGACCGCGGTCGCCGACGCATCGAGCGCGGTCTCGCCGGCGCCGCACGCGACGCCCGCCGCATAGACGAGCTGCGGACGGGTGCGCTTGCCGTCGCCGAGCACGGCATAGCGCATCGCGGCGTGCAGGTGCTGCGGGCTGACCGTCTCGCCCGGCAGGCTGCGATCGAGCGCCACGTGCAGCCGGGCGATGCGCCGGTCGAATGTCGCGTCGAACGCCGCGGCCTGGACTGCCTTTGCGATGGTCGCCATCGATCAGTCGGTGTCTGGGGCGAAGCGCTCGGCGTGGTCGGGATCGCCCAGGTCGCTGATCAGCTTCACCCGCAACTCCGCCTGCTGCAGCGCTGCCTGGCACTGCCGGTACAGCGCGACGCCGCGCTCATAGGCGCCGAGCGATTCGTCGAGCGACATCTCGCCCTTTTCCATGCGCTGCACGAGCTGCTCGAGTTCGTCCAGCGATCGTTCGAAACCGGCGACAACCGACGACGCGGGTTCGATCGCGGATTGCGCTTTCTTGACCATGGCGCGCAGTGTGGGCGTGGGCGCGAAGCCGGTCAATCGGCTGTGCCTCCGACGGACCAGCGCAGTCGCGCCCCACGCGTGCGAAGCCATGCATCCATGCGTTCCGAGACGATCGCATCGCCCGCGGCGAGCAGTTCGCCGTCGCCATCGAACAGCAGCGGCATGCGCGCGCGCGTCCACGGCGGCACGTCGCTGTCCTGCAGGACATGCTTGAGCGCGTGATGGTGTTCGCGGCCGGGCAGGCGGATGCGTTCGCCGCCGCGCCGCGCCTGCACCGACAGCGCCGCATCGAAGCGGTCGGCACCCTGCAGCTCGATCAGCCCTCCGCCAGGCAGGCGCAGCGGCGCACTGCCATCCCATGGCGTGACCCATGCCGGCGGCAGTATTTCGGATGGGGTCCGCGCATGCACCTGGTCGCGCCAGCGATGCAGGGCGATGTCCGCCCATGCCACGAGCGCGTCGCGATCCGGGCGCGCATGGAGCAGGTTGCGTTCGATGGCCGCGAGGACGCTCGCCGGCGGCGAACGGCCGTGCAGTCGCAGCAGCCACGCGCGCAGGATGCGTGCACGCCGCGCGCGCGAATGCGCAAGCAGGGCGGGGATCGACAGCACATCGGGGGCGATCTGCAAGGCATCGAGTTGCGCATCCGATGCCGCATTGAGCAATTGCGACTGTTCGGCGAGAAGGGTCGCGCTGCGCGCGAGGTTGCGCGTCGCCTGCGGCCAGCGCTCGGCGAGCACGGGCAGCACCCGATGGCGCAGGAAGTTGCGGTCGTAGCCGGCGTCGGCGTTGGACGGATCCTCGATCCAGCGCAGCGCATGCCGCTCCGCGTACTCGCGAAGCGAGGCGTGCGGCACCTCCAGCAGCGGCCGCCACAGGTGCAGCAAGCCCAGGCGCGACCGCCGGCGCATCGCGGCCAGCCCGTCGCCGCCAGCGCCACGCAGCAGGCGCAGCAGGACGGTCTCGGCCTGGTCGTCGCGATGATGCGCCAGTGCGAGCAGCTCGTTCCCGTCGAGCGAGGCGTCGAACGCCGCCAGTCGCGCCGAGCGCGCCGCGCCTTCGGGTCCGCGACCGTCCGCGCGATCGACCTGCACGCGCACGACATCGAGGCGGACGCCGATGCCGGCGCAGACCGCTTCGCAATGCGCAGCCCACGCATCCGCATCGGCATGCAGTCCGTGATGGACATGGATCGCGCGCAGGCCCCGCTCGCGGACCAGCGGCTGCGCTGCAAGCGCATGCAGCAGCACGCCCGAATCGAGACCGCCGCTGTAGCCCACCGCGATTCGTCCCGCGGGCAGAGGCAGCAGGGCCCGCGTCAGGTTTTCCATGATCAGGTCTTGAGCACGCCCAGCTCGCGTCCGATGCGGGTGAACGCGTCGATGCAGCGGTCGAGGTGTTCGCGCGTGTGCGCGGCGCTGATCTGGGTGCGGATGCGGGCCTGGCCCTTGGGCACGACCGGGAAAAAGAAGCCGATCGCGTAGATTCCTTCCTCGAGCAGACGCGCTGCGAACTTCTGCGCGAGCGGAGCGTCGTAGAGCATGACCGGGCTGATCGGATGCACGCCGGGCTTCACGTCGAAACCGGCGGCAACCATGCGTTCGCGGAAATGGCGCGTGTTCGCGACGAGCTTCTCGCGCAGGTCGCCCGCGGAGGAAAGCATGTCGAACGCCTTGATGCCCGCGGCGACCACGTGCGGCGGCAGCGAGTTCGAGAACAGGTAGGGGCGCGAGCGCTGGCGCAGCATCTCGATGACTTCGCGCTTGCCGGTGGTGAAACCGCCGAGCGCACCGCCCATCGCCTTGCCGAGGGTGCCGGTGATGATGTCGATCCGGTCGAGGCAGCCCTTCACTTCGGCCGAACCGCGGCCGTGCTCGCCGAGGAAGCCGGTCGCGTGGCATTCGTCGATGTGCACGAGCGCACCGTACTTCGCCGCGAGTGCGGTGATCTCGTCGAGCGGCGCGATGAAGCCGTCCATCGAGAACACGCCGTCGGTGGAGATCAGCTTGGTACGCGCGCCGGCCGCGTCGGCGGCCTGCAACTGCGCTTCGAGGTCGAGCATGTCGCAGTTCGCGTAACGGAAGCGCTTGGCCTTGCACAGGCGCACGCCATCGATGATCGAGGCATGGTTCAGCGCATCGGAGACGATCGCGTCGTCCTCCTGCAGCAGCGGCTCGTACAGGCCGCCGTTCGCATCGAAGCAGGCGGCGTAGAGGATCGTGTCTTCCTTGCCGAAGAACTTCGAGATCGTCGCCTCGAGCTGCTTGTGCAGGTCCTGGGTGCCGCAGATGAAGCGCACCGAGGCCATGCCGAAACCGTGGCTGTCGAGCGCCTGTTTCGCGACCGCGATGATGTCGGGATGGTCGGCGAGCCCGAGGTAGTTGTTCGCGCAGAAGTTGAGCACCTTGCGGCCGTCGGCGAGTTCGATTTCCGCCGACTGCGGCGAGGCGATGATGCGCTCGGACTTGAACAGTCCCTGCGCGCGGATGGATTCGAGTTCGTCGGCGTAGCGTTGGGTCAGGGACATGGTGTCATTGCCTTTGCCTTTGTTTTGTTCACGCCGCCGGGTTGTCATCCCGAACGCAGTGAGGGATCTGGGCTTGCCAGGCGGCGTCGTTGACAGATCCCTCGCTGCGCCCGGGATGACATCGATGCATCGATG
>DATHOV010000135.1:0-4160 GCA_035484515.1 Lysobacteraceae bacterium | reverse complement strand
GCGACGGCCAGTCGATGTCCGCTGCCGGCGCGCTGTCGATCCCCTCGGCATGACAGGACGCAAGGGCATGCGCGGCGGCGGCATCGCCACGTCGTGCCGATGCATCCAGCAGCGGACGCAACAGATCCCAGCGCCGATGGCAGACGCAGAGCAGAGCCAGTTGGCGCAGCGCGCCGGCATTCCCCATTCGCGCCGCGGCTGAAAGATAGCGCAGCGCGGCTTCGCGATCGGTGCCTTCCAGTGCAGCAAAGCCATGCACTTCGCCGAGCAGGAGATTGGCCTGGAGTTGTGTGGCTGCCAATGGCCGCAGCAGATCGATGGCCTGATCCAGTCGGCGCGGACAGCGACGCCCATCGATCAGCAGAGTGGCAAGCGTCATTTGCGCCGGAACCAGCTTTTGCGCCGCTGCCAGTCGCAGCCAATGCAGGTTCTCGTCGAATTGTCCGCGCTGGTGCAGTACGGAACTCAGTGCGTACTGGGCGTCGGCATCGCCCGACTTCGCCAGTGCGACCAATTCCCGGGATGAAATATTCCGAGCCATCGACAGCTCCTGATGTGTCGTCGCAGGCTAGCAGACGCGGGAACCAGGCTCTGGAATCGCTCCGCTAGCGCCCTGTCCGTGCCAGCGAGTCCGCCACCACCCAGGCGACGCCGGTCAGGGCGATATTCTCGGCGTTCTCGGCCCATATCCCATGACTGGAGGGATCGGCCAGGAGCATCGGCAGGTGCACCAGCGGGGTAAAGGACGCATACATGGCGGTCAGCAGGATCGCGGCGAGCCGGGCCCGCACGCCGACCAGGATCGCAAGGCCCGCGGCGATGTGGCCAAGTCCGGTCGCATAGGCCCAGAACTCCTGCGAAGGCGGCAGCCATCTGGGGACCAACGGCGCGGTCATGCCCATGTAGGCGAAATGCGCTCCGCCGAACAGCAGCGCACACACCGCGAACACCACCTGGCCGATGCGCATGAGGCGTGCGGCCAGGGCCGCATCGATCCTTGTATTGGCGGCGTAGACGATCAGGCCGCCTGACGCGATCGCGAGCTGCTCGGCAGCACCGCTGTAGCTGCCGAACTCGGTGTAATGGGCAAGCACCACGCGGCCATTCATCAGGACGACGACGATGAGAGCGTAATAGGCGGCGAGCGCCGCAGCGCCCCAGGCCGCGGTCCGGCGCCACGCGACGGCCGCGCCGGCGACGAGCATGAACGCCGCGGCGACATAGGCCAGGGCGACGCGGTCGGGAAAGTCCTTGGGCACCGGCTGGCCCGGATCGAAGCCGCCCCACGCCAGGCACACCATGGCCAACGCCACCACACCCAGGCCGTACACGTACCGGCCGAAGGCCATCTTCGTTTTTTCCGTGCTCATGACGTTTCCACCCCCATCGTGAACGCTCTGCCGGGACCGCTACTGCCCAACCGCATCCGCCAGCGCCGTCTCGCACTCCTCATCGAGCTTCAGCGTCGCAAGATGGTCCGCGCGGGTAACGCCGCGGGTCAGGATCGCCAGCGGCAACCCGGCTTCCCGCGCCATCCGCGCAAACCGGAATCCCGAATACACCATCAACGACGACCCCACCACCAGGACCGCATCGGCTGCGTCGAGCGCAGCGCGGGCGGCCTCGAAGCGCTCGCGCGGAACGTTCTCGCCGAAGAACACCACATCCGGCTTGAGCATGCCGCCGCATTCGGGGCAGGACGGCGGCCGGAAGTCGCGCAGGTCGGTGTCTTCCAGGTCGGCGTCGCCGTCCGGTGCGGTGATCGCGCCTGGGAACCTCTGAACGGGTTCAGAGGTTCCCGCAGTGTATGGATGCACTTGTCTGGACAAGTCCTGGATGGACTTGTCCGGACTACCATAAATCGTCGTCCACTCGGGATGCGCATCGGCCAGTCGCTGCTGGATGGTCGAGCGCGGGATGCGCGTGGCGCAGGCCAGGCAAACGACCTGGTCGATGCGGCCGTGCAGGTCGACGACGGCGCGTTGTCCGGCGCGCGTGTGCAGGCCGTCCACATTCTGGGTGACGAGAGTGGTGAGTCGACCACGCGCTTCCAGCGTCGCCAGCGCGGCATGGCCGCGATTGGGCAACGCGCGCGCCACCATCGGCCAGCCGACGAAACTGCGCGCCCAGTAACGGGCACGCATGGCGGGATCGTTGACGAAGGCCTGCCAGGTGATCGGAGCGCGTCGCTTCCACTGCCCATCGGCGCCGCGATAGTCCGGTATCCCGGAAGCGGTGCTGATGCCGGCGCCGGTGAGCGCGAAGATGCGGCGATGCGAAGCAAGCCAGTCGCGCAGGAGGGTCGCGGGACGCTCGCAGGAGACGGCGGTGATGGCGGACATGCCGACATGCTGGAACGGAAAGGGGTGCGGCGCAATCGATCCCTCGTCATCCTTCCATTCAGGGTGTTGCACTTCGTTGTTGAATCCGCCCCCCTTTTGCTCATTCCCGGTCGACGAAGGCGAAAAGCGGACCGACGACGGGGCATTCCCGGTTGACGAGGGCGGAAAGCTGTCCGACGAAGGAGCTTTTCCGGTTGACGAAGACGGAAAGCCGTTCGACGAAGAAGTTTTCCCGGTTGACGAAGGCGGAAAGCTGTCCGACGACGGGGCGTTCCTTGTTGACGAAGGCGGAAAGCTGTTCGACGACGGGGCACTCCCGATTGACGAAGGCGCAAAGCTGTCCGACGAAGGAGCATTCCCGGTTGACGAAGGCGGAAAGCTGTTCGACGACGGGGCGTTCCCGGTCGACGAAGGCGCAAAGCGGACCCGCAAGCCGGGCCGGCGTGGCGTCATCGTGCAGAAGAGCGTCAGCGCGCGTCGTCGACAGGACGCTTGAACGTCCTGCGGCTTGCTTGTGTGACGAATTTCCCCGGACGTTCATCTGACTTCCCCTGCATCGCGTCGTGCGATGCGTGGGGGTCAGATTGCGCCGGGTGTGTCTCAAAACCTGAGAATCGATGTCATCCCGAGCTTGGCGAGGGATCTCGAAGTTGCCGTGCTTTCGGGTAACAGATCCCTCGCCCCACCGGGATGACATGAAGGGGCTCGGGATGACATCAGTCGGGATGACATCGGTTGCCCGGGATGATGCCTTGCGAAGCACAGGAACCCTGCCATTCCTCGACCAACGCCTCCAGCAACTCTTTCGCCGGCATCTGCCGCGCCATCGGCGCCCCCTGACCGGCCCAGTGCGCGGCGAACTCGTGGTTGTCGCGCGCACTCGCCGCCGCATGCAAGGCCTTGGCCGCGTCGTAGGCGGTGGGATAGTCGGGCGGGGCGGGTGCGTCGTGCAGCGTGTACATGCGGTTGGCGATGCCGCGGGCCGGCCGGCCCGAGATCGCGGTGGTCACTCGCGTGTCGTGCGCCCTGGCGCTGCGGAGCTGTTCGCGGTACGCAGCGCTCGCGGAGGATTCGGGGCAGGGAACGAAGGCGGTGCCCATCTGCGCCGCGCACGCACCGAGCTGCAACGCCGCGGCGATGCCGGCGCCGTCCATGATGCCGCCGGCTGCGATCACCGGCAGACTCGAATGCCGCACGAGCATGCGCACGAGGGCGAAGGTGCCGATCAACGCGTCGCCTTTCTCCGGTTCGAACACGCCGCGATGACCGCCGGCTTCGCTTCCCTGCGCGATCACCGCATCGATGCCTGCCTGTTCGACCAGCGCCGCTTCCGCGGGCGTGGTCGCACTCGCGAGGGTGACGATGCCGCGGTCGCGCAACGCGCGGATCCAGTCGGCGCGCGGCAGTCCGAAATGGAAGCTCACGACCGCGGGCCGCTCGTCGAGCAGCATCGCGAACATCGCCTCGTTGCCGACGAAGCTTTCGTAGATCTCGCGCAGCGCCGTCGGCGGCGTGGCGCCGAATTCGGCGAACAGCGGCGCCAGGTGCGCGAGCCACTTCGACTCGCGCTGCGCATCGGCGATCGCGGGGCGGTGGCAGAACAGGTTGACGTGGAAGGGACGGTCGCTGAGCGCGCGCGTGGCCCGGATCATCGCCCGCGACTGCTCGACCGTGCTCGCGCCGAGGCCGAGCGAACCGAGGCCGCCCGCGTTGGAGACGGCTGCGGCAAGCCCGGGCGTGGAAACCCCAGCCATCGGGGCCTGGAGGATGGGGTGGGCGATGCCGAGTCGTTCGAGGAAGCGGGGGCGGTCGTTCATG
>DATHOV010000134.1:0-2908 GCA_035484515.1 Lysobacteraceae bacterium | reverse complement strand
TCAACAGCACCGTGATCGGCTCCTACGATGCCCCGAAGATCCGCCTTCCCGGCTCCGGCGGCGCACAGGAGATCGCCGCGCATGCGAAACAGACCTTCGTGATGCTCACGGCCACACCGCGCAGCTTCGTCGAGCGCCTGGATTTCCGCACCAGCGTCGGCTACCTCGAAGGCAACGGTGCACGCACACAGACGGGTGCCCGCGGTGGCGGCCCGCGCGCGGTCATCACCGACTTCGGCATGCTCACTCCCCATCCGCAAAGCGAGGAACTGCAACTGACCGCCTTGTACCCCGATGCGACCATCGAAGAGGCCAGGAGCAAGGTCGGATGGCGGTTGGCGGTCGCCGATATCATCGAAACAATCGAGCCACCGACCTTGCTCGAACTCGAAACCCTGCGCGCCCTCAACGCCCGCACCAGTGCCGCTCACGCAAGGAGAATCGAAATCCCGGTTTGACTTCGCATTCCACTTTTCTGTTATTGCTTCACCGCTCTTGCTTCACGCTCTTGATCCTGCGCTCTTGCGCCGTAATGCGAGCCGACGAAGAACAAGATCGACAATGGATGACCAGCTGGCGCTGTCGAGAAGCACTTCCGGCTTGCGCCGGGATGACGAACACGGGAATGGATAACACCGCGCACAGATGCCCGCGGGACAACTTACGAGAAGGTGATCCATGCACAACCCCTACATCAAAACCGACCTCCCCGGCCCCAACGCCCGCGCCCTCATCGCGCGCGATACCGAAGTCATCTCCCCCTCCTACCCGCGCGACTACCCCTTCGCGATGTCGCACGGCCACGGCACCGAGGTCTGGGACGTCGACGGCAACCGTTTCCTCGACTTCGCTGCAGGCATCGCGGTGTGCGCGACCGGCCATGCCCATCCGCGCGTCGTCGAAACCGTGCGGAGCGCCGCCGGCAAGTTCCTGCACATCTCCAGCGATTACTGGCATGAGGAAATGGTCGGGCTCGGCGAGCGCATCGCTCGCATCGCACCGATGCACGAGCCGGCGATGAGCTTCTTCTGCCAGTCCGGCACCGAAGCCGTCGAAGGAGCGCTGAAGCTGGCCCGCTACATCACCCGGCGGCCGCGTTTCATCGGCTTCCTCGGCGGCTTCCACGGCCGCACGATGGGCTCGCTGTCCTTCACTTCGAGCAAATACACCCAACAGCTCGGCTTCGCGCCGACGATGCCCGGCGTCACCCACGTGCCCTACCCCAATCCGTACCGACCGCTGTTCGCAGGCACGGACCAGGGCAAGGCCGTGCTCGACTACATCCGCACGCTGTTCGAACGCAATGTGCCCGCAGCGGAAGTCGCCGCGATCCTGGTCGAGCCGATCCAGGGCGAAGGCGGCTACCTCGTGCCGCCCGACGGTTTCCTCGCCGGCCTGCGCTCGCTCTGCGACGAACACGGCATCCTGCTGATCTTCGACGAAGTGCAGTCGGGCGTCGGCCGCACCGGGAAGATGTTCGCCTGCGAACACTGGGGCGTGGCGCCGGACATCATGACGCTCGCCAAAGGCCTCGGCTCGGGCCTGCCGATCGGCGCGGTCGTCGCGCGCAGATCGCTGATGGCGCAATGGAAGCGCGGCGCGCATGGCAACACCTACGGCGGCAATCCGATCGCCTGCGCGGCGGCGAATGCAACGCTCGATCTCGTGAGCGGTGGTTTCGAGCACAACGCCGCGAGCGCGGGCGCGCAGTTCATGTCGCGGTTGCACGAGCTCCAGCGCGACTTCCCATGCATCGGCGAAGTGCGTGGCAAGGGCCTGATGATCGGCATGGAACTCATCGAGAACGCCGCCGCCAAATCGCCCGCACGCGAGCTGTGCGACGCGGTCATCACCCGCGCCTTCCACAACGGCCTGCTGCTCCTGTCCTGCGGCGTCAGCACGATCCGCTTCATGCCGCCGTTGAATGTGAGTGTCGGCGAGATCGACGAGGCCATCGTGCTGCTGCGTGCAAGCCTCGAAGAAGCAATTCAGGGTTGAGCTGAAGATGCGTCCTCGCACTCTTGTCTTCCTTGTCGCCCTCTCTGGCGCCTCTTTCGCCGGCCGCGAACCCGTGCTCAAGCAGATCGACCTCCCGCACGACTACTACTGGCGCGAACTGTACCTGCCGCAGCTCACCACCGGCCCCTCGTCGGTGGCCTTCATGCCCGACGGCGACACCCTCGTCTACAGCATGGCCGGTTCGCTGTGGAAGCAGCGCATCGACGACGACGAGTCTCTCGAAATCACCCGCCCCGATGCGGCCTACGACTACCAGCCCGATGTCGCGCACGACGGCGCCAGCGTGGTGTTCGATCGCTACGACGGCAAAGCGGTCGAGTTGTGGCGGCTCGATCTCGGGAGCGGCCACCAGCAGCAGCTCACCTCCCGCGGCGCCGTGAACGTCGAACCGCGGCTGGCGCCCGATGGCAAGCGGATCGCCTGGGTCTCCACCCAGGGTACCGGCCATTTCAACCTGTTCATCGCCGACATCGACGCCGCAGGCCTGCACAACGCGCATCCCCTGCTCGGCGAAAGCAAGACCGCGACCGACCGCTACTACTACTCGGCGTTCGACCACGCGATCAACCCGTCGTGGTCGCCCGACGGCGCGACGATCTACTACGTTTCCAACCACGACGTGACCTGGGGCACGGGCGACATCTGGGCCGTGTCCGTGCGCGATCCCTCGCAGCGCCGCAAGGTGCTCAGCGAGGAAACCAACTGGGACGCAAGACCCGAGGTCGCGCCCGACGGCAAGCGCCTGCTGTTCACCAGCTACCACGGAAGGCCGTCGGAGCAGCTCTGGCTGACGACGACGTCGGGCGCTCCCCCGCTGCCGCTGACCTTCGGCGACTACGACCGCCGCAGCGCGCGCTGGTCGCCGGACGGCAAGCGCATCGCCTATCTC
>DATHOV010000133.1:0-2865 GCA_035484515.1 Lysobacteraceae bacterium | reverse complement strand
ATCACGAGCAATGCCTTGCGATCGGGAACGAGCAGTTCGCGCAGCGAATCGCGCAGGCGCGACTCGAGGTCGTCGTGCTGCGGCAGAAGGCGCGCGGCACCGCGCTCGACGAGGTACTCGGCGTTGCGCGTCTGGTGGTCGTCAACCGCCGCCGGGAACGGAACCAGTAGCGCGCCGACGCCTGCCGCGCAGACCTCGGCCAGGGTCATCGCGCCAGCGCGGCAGATCAGCAGGTCGGCCCAGCCATAGGCGCTGGCCATGTCCTGGATGAAGGGCTCGATCGATGCCGTCACGCCGGCATCCGCATACGCCGCGATCGCCTCGGCGCGCATCGCCTCGCCGCATTGATGGCGCACTTCGACTTGCGCACCGGCCAGCGCCGCAAGCGCCTTGGGCACCGATGCGTTCAATGCGCGCGCGCCCTGGCTGCCGCCGAGCACGAGCAGGCGTAGCGTGCCGTCGCGTCCGGCGAAGCGTGGCGCCGGCAGCGGCAGGCCCGCGACTTCGGCGCGCACCGGATTGCCCACGGTTTCGGCACCTCTCGCGAAGCTGCCCGGGAAACCGCACAGCACGCGGCAGGCGAATTTCGCCAGCACGCGATTTGTGAAACCCGGCGCACGATTGGCTTCATGCACGATCAGCGGCCGCCGCAGCAGCCACGCCGCGATGCCGCCCGGACCAGCCGCGAAGCCGCCCATGCTCAGCACGCTGCGCGGGCGCTGCCGGCGCAGGATCGCCAGCGCATCGAACAGCGCACGCAGCAGCCGGAACGGAGCGCTCAGCAATGCGAGCGCGCCCTTGCCGCGCAGTCCGCCGATCTTCAGGGTATCGATCGCGATGCCGTGTTGCGGCACCAGCCTCGTTTCCATGCCGCCCGCCGATCCCAGCCATACGACCGGCACCTGCAACGCCGACAACGCGCGCGCGACCGCGAGGCCCGGGAAGATGTGCCCACCGGTGCCGCCGGCGAGGATCATCACCGGACGTGGATCGAGCGCGGCCGTCGCAACGCTCAAACGGGTTCTCCAATGCGTGGCTCGATGCGTGCACGCGGCGACTTGCCACGTGGGAGGATCGGTTTTGCCGGCGCGGGTGCAGGCTGCGCGACCCTTGCCGGCGCAAGATCGACCGGCATCGCATCCGCGCGCGCGCGCGCCATCTGGCGCTGGGCGCGATCGACTTCGTAACTCACACGCAGCAGCAGGCCGATCACCGCAACCGAGGTCAACACGCTCGATCCGCCGTAGGAAATCATCGGCAGGGTCAGACCCTTGGTCGGCAGCAGGCCGAGGTTCACGCCGATCGAGACCAGTGCCTGCAGGCTGAACCACAGGCCGATGCCGAACGCGCAGTTCGCCGCGAAATGCCGCCCCAGCGCAGTGGCGCGCAGGCCCAGTTGCATGCAGCGCGCGAAGAACGCCGCGTACAGCAGCACCACCGCGAGCACGCCGACGAAGCCGAGTTCCTCGGCGATCACCGCAAGGATGAAGTCGGTGTGCGCCTCCGGCAGGTAGAACAGTTTCTGCACGCTGCCGCCGAGGCCGACGCCGAACCACTGCCCGCGGCCGATCGCAATCAGCGCCTGCGAGAGCTGGAAGCCGTCCTTGAACGGATCGGCCCAGGGGTTGAGGAACGAAGTCATGCGGCGCACGCGGTAGGCCTGCGACATCGCGACCGCGGCGAGCGCCGGCAGGCCGACGATGACCGGCCCGAACAACCGCAGCAGGCTCGCGCCGCCGAGCAGGAGCATGCCACCGGTGACCGCAAGGATCAGCGAGGCCGAACCGAAGTCCGGCTGCGCCAGCAGCATCACCACCAGCACGAGTGCGATGCCGACCGGCTTGAGGATCGGCCACCAGCGGTGCGCGATGTCTTCGCGGTAGCGCACGAGGTAGCTCGAGAGCCAGACGATCAGCATCGGCTTGACCGCTTCGACCGCCTGGAAATTCGAGAAGCCGAGGTTGAGCCAGCGCTTGGCGCCGTTCACCGTGCGGCCCACGCCCGGCAGGAATACGGCGGCGAGCAACAGGAAGCAAAGGATCAGCAGGAAGCGGCTGCGCTGTTCGAGCCACTTCAGCTCGGTGCGCATCAGCACGATCGCGCAGCCCAGGCCGAGCAGCACGAACACGACATGGCGGATCAGGAAGTAGAACGGACCGAGCTTGAGACCTTCGGCCATCGCGATCGAGCTGGAGCTGACCATCACGATGCCGATGCCTGCGATCAGGATCGAGACGACCGCGAGCACCGGATCGTAGCGACCCTTGATCGCTTCGATCCGCAGGGCCTGGCCCGTGCTGGCGATCGCATGCGGGCGTTCGGGCATATTCATCAGCGCACCTTCAACGTGGCCAGGCCGACGAGGACCAACATCACCGAGATGATCCAGAAGCGCACGATCACGCGCGGCTCGGGCCAGCCCTTGAGTTCGAAGTGGTGGTGGATCGGCGCCATCCGGAACACGCGCTTGCCGGTGAGCTTGAAACTCGCGACCTGGATCATCACCGACAGCGTCTCGACCACGAAGATGCCGCCCATGATCGCCAGCACGATCTCCTGGCGGACGATCACCGCGACTGTCGCCAGTGCTGCGCCGAGCGCGAGCGCGCCGATGTCACCCATGAACACCATCGCCGGGTAGGTGTTGAACCAGAGGAAGCCCAGGCCCGCACCGGCAATCGCGGCGCAGAAGATCACCATCTCGCCGGCGCCGGGAATCGCCGGGATCTGCAGGTAGCGCGCGAATTCGGCGTGGCCGGAGAGATATGCGAACACGCCGAGCGCGGATGCGACCAGCACCGACGGCATGATCGCAAGACCATCGAGACCATCGGTGAGATTCACCGCATTGGAGAATCCGACGAT
>DATHOV010000132.1:0-4471 GCA_035484515.1 Lysobacteraceae bacterium | reverse complement strand
ACCTGCTGGTCGTCCTGTGTTCGGAACGCCCTGCCCAGCCCATCGTCAACGCTGGAACGATTTATTGAACATCGCGAGCCGTGAACTCCGATAAAAAATCATACCCGCTGCGCGTCGGCGCCGACGTGCTGCAGGCCATGCAGCGCTGGGCGGACGACGAGTTGCGGTCGGTCAACGCGCAGATCGAATACGTCCTGCGCGACGCGCTGCGAAAGGCCGGGCGGATGAAGAAGGCGGACGACGAAGACAGGCAGGACTGAAATGGCAGCCTGTCCACAGGTGACGTCGCGCAGTCGCGTCGATAAGCTGCATGCATGCGGATATGCGGACAGCGACTGCTCAATACCGAGCGCATCGAGGCGATTCCTGCCTGGCTGGCACGTGCGCGCGGCAACGCGACCGCACGCCATCTCGCGCATGCCGACTGGCTGTTGCGGCGAAAGTCCGACGGCCGGTTTCTCGCGGTCGTGGCCGGCGAGACCGTGCATTCGCTCGATCCATCGACACTGTGCGCCGGCGCCGGTATCGACGAATCGCTGGATGCGATCGCCTGCGGCACTGGTGTTGAAGTCGCGCTCGACGAAGGCGCCCTGCCCTACGCCAGTCTTGGCATTCCAGCCGACTATGGCAGCGCGCACCAGCTCGCGTCGGTACCCGAGCCGGCCGAACTCGCCTATGCGGGACGCGACCGCTACCGACGCCCGCTCTGGTTGCTCGCACCCGCGGCACGTGCGTGGAAGCGCATGCGCGAAAGCGCCCTGTCCGAAGGCGTGCGGCTCGATGCGATCTCCGGCTATCGCGGCCACGCCTATCAATTGGGCATCTTCGAACGCAAGTTGCGCCGTGGCCTGACGGTCGAACAGATCCTCACCGTGAATGCCGCACCCGGCTACAGCGAGCACCATTCCGGCCGCGCGCTCGACATCGGTACACCGGGCGAGCCACCGGCCGAGGAAAGCTTCGAGCACACGTCAGCGTTCGCGTGGCTGATCCGTTGCGCAGGCAATTTCGGTTTCGCGATGAGCTACCCTCGCGACAACCCGCACGGCATCACCTACGAGCCGTGGCACTTCTGCCATCAGGGCGATTGACGCATGCGATCGACGTATCGATCTCAACCCTGTGAACGCGGCGTAGGCTTCGCTGGTTTCCTCACTGCAACAGGTTTCTTCTTGGCGGACGCGAGCGGTTTCAGCGCAACCGGCTTGGCCAGATCCGCGATGCGCCACAGATACATTCCTGCGAGTGTGCGGTAAGGGCCCCAGGCTTCGCCGCGCACCATCAGTTCCTTCGGCGTCGGCATCGCATCGAGACCATCGACGATCTGGGCACCCTTGCGGATGCCGAGGTCGTCCACCGGCAGCACGTCGGGGCGGCCGAGGCGGAACATCAGCATCATCTGCACGGTCCATGAGCCGATGCCGCGCACCGCGCTGAGGGCGGAGATGATCTCGTCGTCGGACATCCGCGCCATCTGCGCGGTGCCCGGAATCTCGCCGCGCGTGGCGCGTGCGGACAGGTCGCGCAGGGCGAGCAGCTTGTTGCCCGATACGCCGCAGCCGCGCAGGGTCGGATCATCCACGCGCGCGAACGAACCGGCGTGCAGCAGTTTCGAGGTCGTCGCGACTTCGACACGGCCCACGATCGTCGATGCGGCCTTGCCCGAAAGCTGCTGGAACAGGATCGCGCGCGCGAGCGCATCGGTCACGTCGAAGCGCTGCTTCCAGCGCAAATGCGGTTCGACCGCCTCCACCTTGCGCATCCACTTCGCCAGCGTACGGTCGCGCTTGCGCAGGTGCGCGTGCGCAGCATCGACGTCGAATCCACGACCCACGCGCGCCATCGCCATGCTTCTCCTGCGGTCTAGTAGGCTGTTGAAAAAGGGCGGTCTGCCCTTTTCAACTCGCCGAGTCCGGTACATGCCCGGACTCGGCTCCGTCGAATCGAACACCTACGTGTTCGATTCGCGAGCGATCCATCCATGGATCGCGCTAGCAGCTTTTTTTCAACAATCTGCTAGCTGAGAACAAATCCGGCGGCGATCACCAGCCAGCCAAGGATCAACGTGCTGCCGCCGAACGGTGCCAGCACTGGCTCCACGCCGAGCAAGGCAGCGCACGCAAGGCTGCCGGCGAACAGGATCGCCCCGAACATGAGAACGCACAAGCCGGCCTGGCGTACGCGCGCCGTCGCGCCCGGGGCAAGCGCCGCAAGCGCAAGGCCGTGCGCGAACAGGAACAGTGCGGCGATCGCAAGACGCTCGTGATTCTGCGGCGCCAGTGTGGCGTGCATCGTGTAGGCGCCGAGCCCCACCGCGATGCTGCAGGCGAATGCACCCATCGCCGCGAGCGCGCGCATCGGCCGCATCGCGAAATCGGGATTTTCCGGATCAGGCCGCATCGCGCTGGGGGCGACGTCGCCACCACGCTACGACGAGCGAGGCCAGCGTGAGCAGCAGCGGCACACCGAGGATATCGATGAGCTTCAACCGCGAACCAAGCCGATCGATGCTGGCGTTGAGCTGCTGCTGCACGTCGCGCAACTCGCCACGCACACGCTGCCGCTGCTGCTGGAAATCGCGGATCTCGGCGCTCTGCTGAGCGGTGAGCTGTTGCGCGCCCTGGCCCGGCTTTCCCGGCTGCAATTCGGCCAGCTTCGCCTCCATCGCCTTCAGCTGCGTCTGCAGCTCGTCTTGCTTGCCGCGCAGGCTCTGGTCTGCGCGCTGTCGCAGACGCTCGACGCGGGTGAACGGGCGGTTGAAGGCCGAGCGCGTTCGCAGCGCGATCAGGTCCGGCGTGCCGACGAGATTGTCCACGGCGTTGGTGACGAAGTCGCCGTTCTTCGCGAAGGGATTGAGCAGGTGGCGACCGAAGAAATCCTGCGAATGCACCCACAGGCGGTCGGTCAGCACGTCGGTGTCGGCGACCACGATGATGCTGACCGGTTCGCGAGCGCTCGCAAGACGTTTCGCATCCTTGCGCTCGGGGAAGGCGCTGGTCGGCTTGCCGGTCAGCCGCGCAGCGAGCACGTAGGACTTGCCGGTTGCGTGAAATCCTTCCGCAAGCTGCTTGGGATCGGCCTGCATGCGCGCGCGGTCGGTGTCGATAAGGTCGGCGTTCGTCGAACTGCGCGCAAGCGGTTCCATCGTCATCGGACTGTGCGGCGCGAGTTCGAGCGCGCCGGCGGTGGAGAAGTTCAGCGAGTCGAGCTGCGCCGAGACGATGTCGTCCTGGTTCAGTGCGTCCTTCGTCAAGCCGATCAGCACGGGGTTGGAAACCGGTTGCACGCGTGGATCGTCCTGGATATCCAATGCGTTCTCCGCATCGCGCACGATCTTGCGAGGATCGAACACAATTCCCCAGGCCTTGAACAGGCGCTCGGGCACGGAGGACACGCTGGGCGTCAGAACGCCTCCAGCGGCGAGTTGCGGCGGGTTCTGCGCGCCCGGATCGGCTTCCGCGAACGGATCGACGAAGACCAACAGGCGCCCGCCGCGCAGCACGAATTGATCGATCGCGTACTGGGTGTCGTCGGAGAGATTCTTCGGGTGGATCAGGATCAACAGGTCGACGTCGCTGCCGATCGAGGTTGGATTCGGCTGAAGACGGCGCAGCTCGTACGCCTTCGCGAGCTCGCTGTCGATGGCCCAGCCATCGTGGATCTGGCCGGTGGATGGATCGAAGCTCGGCCCGCTATGCAAGGACGAGAGCATGGCGACGACCGGCTTGTGCTCGCTCGACAGGGAGACGATCAACTTGGCGATGTCGTATTCGAGGAAGACTTCCTTGGCCGGATCGAAAAACGGGTCGATCGATTGCGTTCTGCGCGAGTTCGTGCCGACCAGCCCGAAGTAGATCGGGGAACCGTTCACCCCTGCCGGGACCGCCTGAAGGCCAGCGCCCGCAGCCTTGTCCTCGGCATCGGAATAGGGCTTCGGATCGATCACTTCCAGGGTAATCGTGCCGTGCGATTTCGCCGCGATCTCCTCGATCAGCTCGCGTACGCGCTGTGCGTACGCGCGCAGGCCCGGCAGGTCACGCATGGCCTGGTCGGAGACGAACAACTGCAGGTGGATGGGCTCGCGGTTGCTCGCGAGTATGTGCGCGGTGCCGGGCGAAAGCGTATAGAGCCGATTCGCGGTCAGGTCGAGGCGCGCACCGCGCAGCAACAGGCCGCTGAGGAAGACCAGCACGACGAAGACCACGGTGAGCAGGGGCAGCGCGATGGAAAGCGGAAGGCGTTTCGACATGGCTCAGTCCGCCTTCCAGCGATCGACCACAAGGGTGCATGCGATCAGCCATGCGACGATGGCGATCGCGAAGAACGCGATGTCGCGCAAGTCCAGCAGACCACGCGATATCGCGTCGAAATGGCTGAGGAAGCTCAGTTGCGCGATCGCATCCGTCACCCCCGCGGGCAACCACGCGCGCGCGGCTTCCTGTACCAGCGGATGGCCGGCGAGCAGGAAGGC
>DATHOV010000131.1:0-5830 GCA_035484515.1 Lysobacteraceae bacterium | reverse complement strand
CAACGACGCAAGTCGTTGATGATTCGGTCCATCCCTGGACCTCACCTTCGCTTTGCGAAGGCCGGCTTCGCCGTTCCGCCGGGCTCCGCGCGCGGCAGGTCGCGAGTGTCGAGTCCGGACATGTGCCGGACTCGACGCGTCCAGGATGGGCTTGTTCAGACCTTCCCTGGAACCCATCCCGGCCAGGATCGAGGCGTTGCGGCTGCCGCCTCCTGACTCGAGCGTCATGCCGATGATGCACATCTCGTACCTCGCCGACCATGAGCATCTGATCCCCGATCTGGCTCGACTGCATTTCGGCGAATGGAGCTACCTGCGTCCCGGAGAAACGCTGGAGGGCCGTACCGAAAGGCTGCGCGGCTGTTGCGGCAAGGACCTGCCGACCGTCGTCGTCGGCACGGTCGACGACGAGCTGTGCGGCTCGGCCATGCTCGTCGCGCACGATCTCGAGGATCGTCGCGAGCTGACGCCCTGGCTGGCCGGCGTCTATGTGAAGCCCGAATTCCGCGGCAGGGGCCTTGCCGCCCTTCTCATCGAACGCATCGCCCAACAGGCGAGGGCGCTGCACTTCCCCCGGCTTTACCTGTACACGCCCGGCAACGAACGCATGTACGAGCATCTGGGATGGTTCGCGCTGGAGCATCGAATCCACCAGGGAACCGGCATCGTCGTGATGTCCAGGCCGTTGGGCTAGGAACGAAAGTCCGGAGATTCCTTCGCCGCCACTCAGGCCTCGAAAGCTGCCGAACGGCGCGGGCGGGCCCGGATGCTGTCGCCATCCGCCCGATTCGAAGTTTCGCGTCGGCAATTCGAAGCTTCTTTTCGAGCCGGATGAACTTCTTTTTTTGCCGGACAGGTTTGTTTTTTTCACCGCCATGTCTTGAATTTGCAAAAAGAAGCTTGTCCTTGCGGCGGATGAGTCTCTTTTTTTCGCGGAGAATGCTGGTGGCGGGAATTCCTGCCCTTTTTTCTCGCGAGGAAGCTTGAAATTCTCGAAAAATGGTTTCGAATTTTCAAGAAAAAGCTTGGAACTCAAAAAAGAAGCCCGGCATTTGCAAGAACAAGCTTGGAAATTTGCTGGATAGGCTTCGCGGGCTGCGGAAAAACCTGACAAACGTTGATTTCATGCGGTTTCCGCTGGAAACGGGCCTGCTTCACGCGGTTTCCAGACCTGTTTCCGGGCATCGCGCCATTCTCCGGCATCCGCCGCGACGAGCCACGCCGGCGACCGCATCGGGGCTCCGGGCAGGCTCGCCGGGGCCTGCCGGAGGTCGATCTTGCGCGAGCGCCGTCTCATCCCGTGAGACTGCGCCTGCCAATCCCCGCCCGGATGTCGGATAATGCCGTTCCCATGCCTGTCACCATCAAGACCGCCGACGAGATCGCGAAGATGCGCGTGGCCGGGCGTCTCGCGGCCGAAGTGCTGCAGATCGTCGCGCCGCACGTGAAGGCCGGCGTGAGCACGGCCGAGCTCGACCGCATCTGCCACGACCATATCGTCAACGTGCAACACGCGATTCCCGCCAACGTCGGTTACCGCGGCTTTCCCGCGACCGTTTGCACCTCGGTCAACAACGTGATCTGCCACGGCATCCCGAGCGAGGCGAAGATCCTGCGCGACGGCGACATCGTCAACATCGACGTCACCGTCATCAAGGACGGGCTGCACGGCGACACCAGCCGGATGTACCTGGTCGGCGAGCCGCCGGTGCTGGCCAAGCGCCTGGTGGACGTGACCCGCGAGGCGATGTGGCGCGGCATCCGCGTGGTCAAGCCCGGCGCGACGCTGGGCGATGTCGGCCACGCGATCCAGAGCTACGTCGAGGCCGAGCGGTTTTCGGTGGTGCGCGAGTATTGCGGCCATGGCATCGGGCGGGTGTACCACGAGGACCCGCAGGTGCTGCATTACGGCCGTCCTGGCGACGGATTGAAACTGCAGAAGAACATGACCTTCACCGTCGAGCCGATGGTCAACGCCGGTGCGCGTCACACGCGACTGATGCCGGACGGCTGGACCGTCGTGACCAAGGACCGCTCGCTGTCCGCACAGTGGGAGCACACCATCCTCGTCACCGACGATGGCTTCGACGTGCTGACCCGCGTGCCAGGCGACGACAACGTCTTCTGAACCCGATTCCGTGAGCACGCCATCGCCTGCGTCGTCCGAGCCGGTCTTATCCGCGCTCGACGATGCGGGATGGGCGCTGGATGCGCGCAAGCGGCTTGCGACGGGACAGGCTGGGCGCGCTGCGCGATTCGATGCGGGCGATGCGGTCGAAGTCCTGCTGGTCGCACGCTCGCGCGAAGTCGATGCGATCGTCCTCGCGGCATGGTCGCGAACCTGCGGTGGGCATGCCGGGCTGCACCTGTTCGCGACCGGCGGCTATGCGCGGCGCGAACTGTTCCCGCATTCGGACGTCGACCTTCTCGTCCTGGCCGACCGTGCGCCCGACGAAGCGGAGCATGCGGACCTGTCGCGCTTCTTCGCCCTGTTGTGGGACGCAGGACTCAAGGCCGGCCACGCCGTGCGCACGCCGGACGAATGCACGTCTGCCGCCAGCGGCGAGATCACGGTGCTGACCGCGATGATGGAAGCGCGCCTGCTGCACGGCGATTCCGCATCGGTCGAACGGTTGCGCGCGGCAATCTCTCCTTCCTGCGTGTGGCCGGCGGCCGCGTATTTCGCCGGCAAGCGCGACGAACAGCGCCAGCGCCACGCGCGCTTCAACGACACCGCCAACAACCTCGAACCGAACATCAAGGACGGCCCGGGCGGACTGCGCGACCTGCAGACGCTGCGCTGGATGGCGCAGCGCGTCCTCGGCGCGCGCGATCTGGCGGCGCTGGTGCCGCTGGGTCAGCTGGGCGCCGACGAGAACGCGGCGCTCGAACGCGAATGGCGCGCGCATGCGCGGGTGCGATACGCCCTGCATCTGGTGGCTGGTCGTCCCGAGGAACGGCTGCTGTTCGACCACCAGCGCACGCTCGCCGCGCGCCTGGGCTATGTGGACGAGCGCCGCGACAATCTCGCCGTCGAGCAGTTGATGCAGGGCTTCTTCCGCAGCGCGGCGGTCGTGCTGCGGGTCAACGAACGCCTGCTGCAGCGATTCGAGGAGCAGCTCGAGGGAAGCGTGGCTCCGCTGGAGCTGGGATCGGATCCATCGGAGCAGGGCTTCGTCTCGGTGCGCGGCTACCTCGCCTTCGCCGATCCCGCGCCGCCGGATGCGATGCAATGCCTGCGGTTGTTCGCGGCGTGGGCCGCGCATTCGGAACTGCGTGGATTGCATTCGGAATCCGCGCGCCGGCTCGCCGAGGCGCTGCCGCTGTTTCCGTCCTTTGCGGATGCGGCGCCGGAATTGCGGACGCAGTTCCTCGCGCTGTTGCGCAGGCCCGATGCGGTACCGACGCTCACGCGCCTGGCCAGGCTCGGCGTACTGGCGCGTTATCTGCCGGATTTCGGCAAGGAGTCGGGCCGCATGCAGTACGACCTGTTCCATGTGTTCACCGTCGACCAGCACACGCTGGCGGTGCTGCGCCACATGGACGGCTTCAAGAGCGGCGCCGAGGCCGATCGCTTCTCGCACGCGCGCGAAGTCTGGCCGCGCCTGCGCAAGCCGGAGCTGCTGCTGCTCGCCGGCCTGTTCCACGACATCGCCAAGGGCCGCGGCGGCGATCATTCCGAACTCGGCGCCGAGGACGCGCGCGCTTTCTGCGCGGCCCATGGACTGCCCGAGGCGGATACCGATCTCGTCGCCTGGCTGGTGCGCGAGCATCTGGCGATGTCGGTGACCGGACAGAAGCAGGACATCGCCGATCCCGACGTGATCAACCGCTTCGCGGTGCGCGTCGCCGATCGCGAACGGCTCGACTATCTGTACCTGCTCACCTGCGCCGATGTCGCCGGCACCAGCCCTAAGTTGTGGAACGCCTGGAAGGACAGGTTGTTCGCCGATCTCTACACAGCCACGCGATTCGCGCTGCGACGCGGTCTCGAACACCCCGTGCATGCCGCCGAGCGCATCGCCGAAACGCGCGTCGAGACGCAGGCGCTGCTGCGCTACGAGGGACTCGGCGATGCCGCCATCGACAGGGTCTGGCAGTCGCTGCCGGATGAGGTGTTCCTGCGCTATCGCACTTCGCAGATCGCCTGGCAGACCGCGGCGATCGTCGCGCAGTCGAATCCGGCCGAGGATCTGGTCGCGGTGCGCGCCGTCGGCGATTCGGGCCTCATGGAGGTATTCGTGCATGCGCGCGATCGCGACGGCCTGTTCGCGGCGGCGGTGGCCACCCTCGATCGGCTGGGGCTGGGCGTGTTCGAGGCGCGTGCCCTTGCGACGCGCAACGGCCGCGTGTTCGACAGCTTCCAGGTACTGCCTGCGCAGCCCGAGCGCGCACCCGCGCACATGGATGTCGTGAAGGCGTTGCGCGCCGCGCTGCAACGGCCCGACAAGGTCCGCCCGACGCGTCGGGCGCTGCCGCGCACGCTGCGCCATTTCGCGTTCGCCCCGCGCGTGGAGTTCTCCGATGCCGGCGGCCTGACCCGCATGACCCTCGTCGCCGGCGACCGTCCCGGCCTGCTCGCCGGCATCGCACAGGTACTGCGCGACGCGCGCCTGCGCGTCCACGATGCGCGGATCGCGACCTTCGGCGAGCGCGCGGAGGATTTCTTCGTGATCAGCGATGCCGGCGACCACGCGCTGGACGAGACTACCCAACAATCCCTGCGCGATGCGTTGTCGGCGAGGCTGCAGGATGCCTGAGGCAGAGCTTTGAGCCCTCTCCTTCAAGGGGAAGGAGTTGCGGCCGCATCGCACGTAAACTTGCAGGATTCGACGGACATCCACGGAGACAACGCTTGAACGCATCGCTGCAGGGAATCATCGACGACGCATGGGAGCGCCGCGGTGCACTGGACGAGGGCGAGATCGCCTCGACGTTGCGTCCGGCGGTCGAGGAAGTCGTCGACGGCCTCGAAGTCGGCCAGCTGCGCGTCGCCGAGCCCGATGCGGGCGGCTGGCGCGTCAACCAGTGGATCAAGAAGGCGGTGCTGCTGTATTTCCGCGTCAGCGCGAACGTGGTGCAGGACGCCTCGCCGGCGCCGTTCTGGGACAAGGTGCCGCAACGCTTCGCCGGCTTCGACGAGGCCGCATTCCGCGAACTCGGCGCGCGCGTGGTGCCCGGCGCGGTCGTGCGGCGTGGCGCCCATATCGGCAAGGACGTGGTGCTGATGCCGAGCTTCGTCAACATCGGCGCGCACGTGGGCGCCGGCACGATGGTCGATACCTGGGCCACGGTCGGTTCCTGCGCGCAGATCGGCGCGCGCTGCCATTTGTCCGGCGGCGCCGGCATCGGCGGCGTGCTCGAGCCGCTGCAGGCTGCGCCGACGATCATCGAGGACGACTGCTTCATCGGCGCCCGCTCCGAAGTGGTTGAGGGCGTGATCGTGGAGCGAGGCAGCGTGATCGGGATGGGCGTGTTCCTCGGCCAGAGCACGCGCATCTACGATCGTGCGACGAAGACGGTCAGCTACGGCCGCGTGCCTGCCGGCAGCGTGGTCGTGTCGGGTTCGCTGCCTGCGGCCGACGGATCGCATTCGCTGTATTGCGCGGTGATCGTCAAGCAGGTGGACGAGCGGACGCGTTCGAAGACTTCGGTCAACGAATTGCTGCGGGGCGCGGCGGAATGAACGTCATCTCGACTTCGACCTTCTTCTTCAAGAAGGCGTTCCCGATCCTGTGGGTGGGCATCATCGTAGTGGCCTCGGTCGCGGCCATCGCGGCCGGAGCCCTGTCCAAGGCGCCGTTCTTCCTCGTCGGGCCGGTCTTCATGC
>DATHOV010000130.1:0-2295 GCA_035484515.1 Lysobacteraceae bacterium | reverse complement strand
ATCGTCGACTACCTGCAAGGGCAGCAGAAAGTCGACGTCGTTGTCGTCGCAAGCGATGCAGGCCCCAGGGAAAAGACCACAACGGCCCAGCCCCGCGCGGGGCTGGGCCGTTTGGAGCAGAGCCGTTTGGAGCAGAGCCGTTTGGAGCTGGGCCGTTTGGAGCTGGGCCGTTTCCGCCTGGAACGGATTGCAGCACCTGCCGCCGGCATGGCGCAGCCCGGTCTGCGCGGTGGCGCTCAAGTCTGGATCGTCGGCGATGCCGAAGTGGGCGAACATCTGGCGACGCAATTGCGTGGACGTCGCATCGATGCCCATTGCGCCGATCGATTGCCTGACGACGCGAAGACCTGCATCTATCTCGGCGGCCTCCGTCCCGTCGGTGACGACAGCGAGGCGATCGCGATCAACCGCGAAGCCTTCGTCCTGGCGCGGTCGCTCGCGAAGAAGCTCGAAAGCGAGCGTGGCCTGTTCGTCACCGTGCAGGACACCGGCGGCGCATTCGGCCTGGCCGACATGGATCCGCGTCGTGCGTGGCTCTCGGGCCTGCCCGCGCTGGTGAAGACGGCAGCGCTGGAATGGCCGCATGCCGCGCTCAAGGCGATCGATATCGAGCGCAACGATCGCACCCCGGAGGCGCTCGCACTCGCGATTGCCGACGAGCTGCTCGAAGGCGGTGGCGAAGTCGAAGTGGCGCTGCCCGCATCAGGCAGTCGTTGCACGCTGCGTAGCGTGGCCGAGCCAGTCGTTGCAGGCAGTCCGGCGATTGCGGCGGGCGATGTCGTTCTCGTTTCCGGCGGCGCGCGCGGCGTCACTGCCGCCTGCATGATCGAATGGGCCAGGCAATGCAGGGCTCGTTTCGTATTGCTCGGTCGCACACCGCTGGTCGAAGAACCCCTCGTGTGCGCGGGCATTGTCGACGAGGTCGGGCTCAAGCACGTGCTGCTCCAGCAGGCGCGCGCGCTCGGCGAGGCGCCGACTCCAGCCGAATTGCTCGCGAAGGTGCAGGCCGTCCAGTCCAACCGCGAAATTCGCGGCACCCTCGTCGCCATCGCGTTGGCGGGTGCCGAGGCGCGCTATGAAGCGGTCCATGTTGCCGATGCCTCCGCGCTCGACGCAATGCTCGCCCGCGTACGCCGCGAATGGGGTCCGATCGCCGGCGTCGTGCATGCGGCTGGCGTGCTTGCCGACAAGCGCATCGGCGAAAAGACCGATGCCCAGTTCGATCGCGTCTTCGACACCAAGGTCGAAGGTCTGCGTGCGCTGCTTGCGGCGACACGCAGGGACCCGCTGAAACTCCTGTGCGTGTTCTCGTCGGTATCCGCGCGCTGCGGAAACCTCGGCCAGTCGGACTATGCGATGGCCAATGAAATTCTTGCCAAGGTGGCGTCGAGCGAGTCGCGGCGTCGCCCTGGACTGGTCGCGAAATCGCTCGGCTGGGGACCGTGGGAAGGCGGCATGGTCTCGCCGCAACTGCGCGAACGCTTTGCCCAGCTGGGTGTGCCGATGATTCCGCTGGAAGCCGGTGCGCGCATGTTCGCCGCCGAGCTTTCCGGAGCGCAGCGCGATCAGGTGGAACTGGTTCTTGGCGGCGAACCGCATCCGGAAGCGCTGCTGTTCGACGGCGCCAGCGAGCGCGTGCAGGAACTCGAAATCACGGTTGCCCGCGCAAGCCATGCGTACCTCGAAGGTCATGCGATCAATGGTCAGCCGGTATTGCCTCTGGTCCTTGCAGCGGAGTGGCTGTCGCGCGCTGCGCGCAGCTTCCGTCCCGGGTTGCCGCAGGCAGCGTTGCATGAGATCAAGGTCCTCAAGGGCATCCGCCTTGGCGGATTCGAAAATGGCGGCGACCGCCTCACCATCCAGGCGACGCCGCTGCCGAGCGAACGTGGCGTGCAGATGCAGATGCTGATTCGCGATGCGAAAGGCCACGCCAATTACAGCGCCCGCATCGAGTTGCTGCCGGAGCCGAATCATTCCGATCAACCGATGGACGCGCTCGCGCTCGAACCATGGCACGGCGAACCGCTGTACCAGGACCTGCTCTTCCATCGCGGCGCATTCGAGCTGATCGAGCAACTCGATGGCGTCAGCGACGAGGGTATCGCAGGTACCTTGAGCGGCGTCTCGCATGCCGGCTGGGATGGCGAGAGCTGGCAGCTCGACGTGGCTGCGCTCGACGCGGGTCTGCAGATGGCGGTGCTATTCGGGCAGCGCATGCTCGGCGGCCCGAATCTGCCGACCGGCATCGACAGGATTCGCACCTTCGGCACAAGTCCAAGCAACGGATTGCTCAAT
>DATHOV010000129.1:0-6171 GCA_035484515.1 Lysobacteraceae bacterium | reverse complement strand
CGCATGCAGACGGAGCCCATCGCGATCGAGCCGATCGCGTGGCGAGTGGACGAAGTCGTTCTCGTGCACAGCCTGCTGGGGCGCAGCGAGTACCGGATCCTGGGCAGCAAGCGGCTCGCGACGGACTGACAGGGTCCGTGGTCGTTCGAGCAGCTTGACAGTCGGCATCGTCTTGTCGCAGGCTTAGTTGAACGATCAATCAAGCCATGACCGAACCCATCGCCGCCACCCGCGACCGCCTGCTCCTGGCCGCCATGCAACTGTTCTGGGAGAAGGGCTACGGCTCGACCAGCGTTGCCGACGTGCTGGCTGCGGCAAAGGTCAACAGCGGCAGCCTGTACCACTATTTCCCCGGCAAGCAGGATCTGCTGCTGGCTGTGCTCGATGCCTATCGCAAAGGGATCGAACCGATGCTGCTCGCGCCTGCGTGGCAGGGCATCGACGATCCGGTCGCGCGGATCTTCGCGCTGCTGGCGCGTTATCGCGCGAGCATCGTGCAGACCGATTGCACCTACGGCTGCCCGATCGGTTCGCTCGCTCTGGAGATCCACGAGCCCGATCCGCCGGTGCGGCAGGCGATGGCGGACAACTTCCATGCGTGGGTCGATGCCATCGAGGGATGCCTGGCCGCTGCCGGCGCGCGCCTGCCGAAAAGTACGAAGCGACGCGAACTCGCGGAGTTCGTGCTGACGACGATGGAAGGCGGCGTGATGCAGGCGCGCACGCATCGCGATGTCGCGTTCTTCGACGGCGCGGTGCGGCAGTTGCGCAGCTACTTCGACTATCTCGAGCGGGAAGCGCTGGATGGGCAATCGCAGCCGAAGGCCGCCGGCAAGCCCGCATCGACGCGCAAGCGCAGGACCGCAGCGAAGCCGCGGACGAAATGACCGCAATCCAACCATGGCCGTTCACTCAATCGACGAGGTGAAACATGCGCAAACTGCCGCTACTCCTGCTGCTCGTTCCCGCACTGGCGGCGGCCGAGCCGATCGATGCGCTCAAGCCGATGTCCTTCCTCGCCGGCCATTGCTGGAAAGGCACGTTCGCCGACGGCAGGCAGACCGATGAGCACTGCTTCGCCTGGCTCTACGACGGCAAAGCACTGCGCGATACGCACACCGTGCGCGCACCGGGCCGCGCGGACTACGTCGGCGAGACCACTTATTATTGGGACTCGGCCGCAAAGCAGGTGCAGTTCCTCTACTTCGAGAACCAGGGCGGCATCAGCCGCGGCAGCATGGAGAGCACCCAGGGAGCGCTGGTGTTTCCGCCGACCCAATACGTCGCCGACGGCCAGTCGATGACCTACCGCGTGCGCTGGACGCTGATCGACGGCACGTCCTACGAAGCCTGGAGCGAGATGCAGGGGCCAAAGGGCTGGGCGACGATGTTCAAGCTGGTGATGAAGCAAAGCTCATGACGACTGCGAGTACCTCGCAGGGCGCAGACGCCTCGAGTACGCAGACCGTCCTGTGAGCCATCGCACATGCGTCGTCGGCCTGCAGCGCGTGCGTGCCGAACGTGTCGCCATGCAATTGCAACCGGCCTTCGAGGACGAACAGGAACAATAGATCGTGGCCCCGGGCGAGCCTCGTCGTGCACGCGCCGTTCGCGGTTGCATGCGGCATCGTGCGCAACACGCGCACGTCGGCGCGGCCATGGGTCGCGTCGGAAATTCCGGTGTCGCGGAACTCGAAGCCGTTGCCGTCCGCTTGTTGCCAGAATGCATTCGCAGCGACATGGCGGACGAAGTGCTGTCCGCCGAACACGCGTTCCGGATGCTGATGTGGGGTCGGTAACTCGAGTTCGTGATCGCGCCATGTTTCGTGTAGGGCAGGGCTGCTCACTTCGACGACTTCCAGTCCGGCCGACGATTCGAGCACGCGGTGGCGGATCGTCGGCGGCTGCAGCACGCAATCGCCGGCATGCATCACGAAGGATGGTCCCTGGTCTTCGTACACGACGCGCACCCAGCCGCGCCGGCAATAGATCATCTGGAAACCGACCTTGTGGTGATGCACGTAATCCGGCACCGGGCCGCCATCGGGAATGCGGATGTGCGATGCGATCGCGTGTCCGCCAACGCGGCCCGGAATCAGGTCGCGGTACTGCATCCCGGCGCGACCTTCCGGCCATGCGTCATGGTCGTCGGCACGGCGCAGCACGAGATCCGGCGTGTTTCCCGCTGGCGTGGGAAGCGGGTTGCGATCGCGAATGGCTTCCAGCCGCAATGTAGTGCCGTCGCGCGAGAGCAATGCGATACGCGGCGCATCGGCCGGCATGATCATGTCGAGCCTGTACCCGCGTTCCGTGTACGCCGCGATCGCGGCATCGAGGTCGTCGCATGCGACGACTGGGTCGACAGGATCGGGCGGGGGATCGGCGATCGTCATGGCCACATCGCATCGGTGCGCATGCCGCGCAGTATGCCGATCATGGGTCCTGCGAAGCGAACGCTGGAGCCCGCGGCTTTGGAGATTCCGAAGCCTGCGCGGCTTCGATGCGCCATAAGTCACCCTCCACAAAGGCACAGGTCTCATTACGACCATGACGCGATACTGAAGCCATCACGCCACACCGCGATTCGCGGGCGCGCTGCAGTGGGGACGCTATGGCTTGCCAACTGACCGTCGAATCGGTCCGCTACCGTTATCCGAATGGCCACGAGGCCGTCGCCGGCATCGACCTCGAATCCGGGCCTGGCATCCTTGGGTTGCTGGGTCCGAACGGCGCCGGCAAGTCCACGCTGATGCGCATTCTTGCGACCCTGGCGAAACCGACCAGCGGGCGCGTGCTCTGGAATGGCGAGGACATCGCAAAGAAGCCCGACGCGTTGCGCGTCGAGCTGGGTTATCTGCCGCAGGATTTCGGCGTGTACGAGGCGTTGACTGCGCGCGAATTCCTGGCCTACCTCGCAGCGGTGAAAGGCCTGCCGTCGAAACTCGCGCGCGAACGCATCGACGAATGCCTGGGTATGGTCGGATTGTCGGACGCGGGCGATCGCCGCCTCGGCGATTTCTCCGGCGGCATGCGCCAGCGCGTGGGCATCGTGCAGGCGCTGCTCAACAACCCGCGGCTGCTGATCGTGGACGAGCCGACGGTCGGCCTCGACCCGGAGGAACGCCTGCGTTTCCGCCACCTGATCACGGATCTTGCCGCACAGCGATTGGTCATCCTGTCTACCCATATCGTCTCGGATGTCGAGGCGAGCGCGACCGCGCTTGCGGTGATGGCAAAGGGCAGGCTCCTGTTCACCGGCGCCACGGAGCCGCTGATCGCGCAGGCCGAGGGCCACGTGTGGGAATGGCTGGTGGCGGAATCGCAGGTCGCGGACGCGCGCGCGAAGTTCACCATCAGCAGCTCGCTGCGCCGGCCCGATGGCGTGCGTCTGCGCATCGTCGGCGACAAGCCTCCTTCCGACGACGCGCAGGCCTGCGTCCCGGACCTGGAAGACGCGTACCTGTGGTTGCTCGCGCGTGAAGGCACGCATTGAGATGAGTGCGCTGCGGCGGTTCTCAGCGATCCTGGTAGCCGACCTGCGCGAGCGCACGCGCTCGACGCGCTTCTGGATCGTGCTCGCGATCGTCGGTCTGGCGACGTGGTGGTGCTTCCCGTCGATGGATGCCGGTTACGTCACCCTCGCATTCAGCGACAACGTACGCGGCATCTATTCCAGCGCCTGGGTGGGCATGACGCTGGGTTTGCTGTATTCGACCCTGCTGTCGCTGATCGGCTTCTATCTGGTGCGCGGCACCCTGGTGCGCGACTTCGATACGCGGGTCTGGCAACTGCTGGTGGCGACGCCGATGACGCGCGGCGGCTACCTGCTGGCGAAATGGGCGAGCCACATGGTCGTGTTCACCCTGATCATGCTGGTCGGGCTCGTGGTGGGCGGCATCGCGCAGGAAGTGCGCGGCGAGGATCGCGCGTTCGACTTCGTCGAGCTGGCCAAGCCGGTCTTCGTGCTCGCGATGCCGGCGATGGCGGTGACCGCGTTCTACGCGGTGCTGTTCGACCTGCTGCCGTGGTTGCGTCGCACCGGCGGAAACGTGCTTTATTTCTGGGTGTGGATCTTCCTGTCCATAGCCATCGCCGACTTCATCGACCCGGCCAAGGTCGCGTGGGCGCGCCATACCTGGCTCAGCGATCCGAACGGCATCGCGCTCGCGATGCGCGATCTCCAGGCGCAACTGCACCTGACCATACCAGGCGTGAAAACGTCGGACATCAGCATCGGCGCGAACGCCATCACCGGCAGGCCCATCGTGTTCGCGTGGACGCACTGGAGCCTGCGCCCGATCGACGTGGCAGGGCGTCTGTTGTGGGTGTCGCTGGCGATGCTGGCTACGGTGGCGCTCGCGCCGGCGCTGGACTGGGCCGCCGCGCGCACGCGCACGGCGGGCAGCGAGCGTGGCGCGCATCCGGGACGTCGCCTGCGCTGGCTGGATCCGCTGTTGCGGCCGCTGGAATCGTCTTCGACAGGCATGGTGCTGGCCGCTGAACTCAAGCTCGTGCTGCGCCAGCGTCGCGCGTGGTGGTGGCTCGCAATGGTCGGGTTCGCGATTGCCCAGATCGTGGGCAATCGCGAAGCGACCGGGATCGCTGCGATCGGCGCCTGGATGATCAGCGTGGATGCGTTCGCTCGCGCGATCCTGCGCGAGCGCGAGACCGGCACCGGGGCGTTGCTGTTCGTCGCCAGCGGCGCGACGCGCCGGCTGCTCGCGGCGCGCATCGGCGCCGCGTTGCTGATCGCGTGCATCGCGATCGCGCCAGCAGCGATCCATCTGGCCATCGTCGATGCGGTGGCTTCGTTCGCGCTGCTGGCCACGGCAGCGGGCATTGCAATGGGCGGTCTCGCGCTCGGCGTGCTGTGCCGCAACCCGCGGCCGTTCGAACTGCTGATGGTGATATTTGCCTACGCCGGCGTGCAGGGCGCCGGTCCGCTGGCCGCGGTCGCGCATCCGGTGGATGCGTTGCATGCGCAGGCAATCCTGCTGCCGGTCTGCGCCGCGGTCCTGGCGATGTTGTGGCCACGGCTCGCGCGCGTACGGTAGAGGGCATTGCCGGCTCTTCAAAAGCAGGGCGAGGCCCGTGGCGACGCACCTTTCCGGTTCCGGCGATCCGATAGTCGCATGGCCGATCCCGAACGAAATGGGAGGACGCTTCGGAGGAACTGTTGCTTTCGACAGAGCCCAACTCGCATTCCAGAGACGAAGTGCGAATCCGGCGGCGCTCGAATGTGCGGTAGCCTGGGAAGATGGGAGTTCCGGAGCGCGTGGCGCTGACTGCGGGAACGACGCATCGAGGACGCGTCGCATGACCGATCCGAACGACATCGCCTTCGATTTCGCCGAGGGCATCGCGGTATTCCGTCTGGTCGGCGCGCATACGCTGCAAGCGGCCACCCGTCGGATCCGCGATGCGATCGCGGCCGCGCATGCGCAACGCATCCGCAAGCTGGCGGTCGTCCTCGTCGATGCCACGGGTTTCGAAGTTCCGGGACTGGCCATGCGTGCCGCGATGATCCGCGAGTGGGCCGATGCTGCTGGCGGCGTGGTCGGCGTGGCGGTGGCATGCCGTCCCGAGTTCATCGACCCGCAGCGATTCGGCGTCGCCTTCGCGACGAATCTCGGCATGGTCGCGAACGTCTTCGAAACCGAAGCCGAAGCGATTGAATGGTTGCACGATTCGGTGTGAACGTCATCCCCGTGGGCAAGATGGCTTCCGTCGAGGCGAATCCGCATCAGCGTCGCACCGGGTTGCTGAACCTTGGGGCCACAATTCCGCTAATGCGTCGAATGACCTCGTCGCACGGACCTCCGTGTCGCAATTCCGTAGCGTACCTGCCATAAAGTGCGTGGCATGAACCTGCTCATGCTGTCGGATGTCTACTTCCCCCGGGTCAATGGCGTTTCGACCTCGATCCGCACCTTCGCCGGATCGCTGGCCCGGATGGGGCATCGGGTCATGATCGTGGCCCCCGGCTACGGCGAGGGCAGCGGCCAGGAGGAACACGATGGCGGCGACCAGTACGAGGTCATCCGATTGCCGTCGCGGAAGATCTTTTTCGATCCGGAGGATCGCCTGATCAAGGCATCCGCGCTGCGTGTCATCCTGCCGAAGCTCGTGCAGCGCCACTGGGACGTGATCCACATCCATACACCATTCCGC
>DATHOV010000128.1:0-6512 GCA_035484515.1 Lysobacteraceae bacterium | reverse complement strand
GGGCAGCAGCGGGATCGCGAAGGCTTTCGACAGGGGCTTCGCGAGTTCCAGCGCCTGGTTGTAGCCGCGCTGGCGCAACCGCCCTGGATGCAGCGGCACCGCGATCAACGCCTGCGGTCGTTCGCCTTCCGCGATGGCATCCACCAGCACGGCACGCATCGCCTCGGCGAGTTCGCGACCGGCCGCGAGGTCGTGGTGGAACTTGAAACGCGGCAGCAACCCGTCCACCGGAAACCCGTAACGGAACGCGGCATGCGTACGATCCAGCGGCGGCGCCTTCTTCAGACAGCGCCCGCAGGCCGCGACCGGTTCGGACCCTTCGACAGAGCTCAGGACAGGCATCGGCAGTCCGCAGCGCGCGCAGGCCGATCGATTCCACGGCAAGGCACGCCGGCATTCCGCACAAAGATCGTGGCCGTCGGCGCCGGCCTCGCCGCAGACCAGGCAGTGCGGCGGCAGCAGGATGCGGCCGAGGCGGGCCAGGCGACCGTCAACTCTCGTGGTGGCGTTCGGGTTGACAGGCATTCCCGGCGTTCCCAGACTGGCACCCGGACACCTTGCCAGCCGCGAGACCTTCATGCCAGCCACGTCGCCACAGACCGGCGCCCATCGGGGCACGGCGCCATCCCGCGACTCCGTGCGCGCGCTGTTCGAACTGCCATTCACCGACCTGCTGTTCCGCGCGGCGAGCGTACATCGCGGGCATTTCGATCCGACCCAGGTCCAGGTCTCGACCCTGCTGTCGGTAAAGACCGGCGGCTGTCCCGAGGATTGCGCCTATTGCCCGCAGGCCGCGCGCTATGCGACCGGCGTCAAGGCGCAGAAGCTGATGACGACCGAGGCGGTGCTGGAAAAGGCGCGCGAGGCGAAGGCGGCCGGCGCGAGCCGTTTCTGCATGGGCGCGGCCTGGCGTTCGCCGAAGGACCGCGATGTCGCGAAGGTCGCCGAAATGGTGTCCGCAGTGAAGGCGCTCGGTCTGGAAACCTGCGCGACCCTGGGCATGCTCACCGGCGAACAGGCCTGCACGCTGAAGGACGCCGGGCTCGACTACTACAACCACAACCTCGACACCGCCCCGGAGTTCTACGGGCAGATCATCCACACGCGCGAGTTCCAGGACCGCCTCGACACCCTCGAACACGTGCGCAGCGCCGGCATGAAGACCTGTTGCGGCGGCATCGTCGGCATGGGCGAATCGCGCGATCAGCGCGCCGGCCTGCTGCACGCGCTCGCGAGCCTGCCCGCGCATCCGGATTCGGTGCCGATCAACCGCCTCGTGCAGGTCGCCGGCACGCCGCTGGCCGGCACCGTCGAACTCGATCCGTTCGAGTTCGTGCGCACGATCGCGGTCGCGCGCATCCTGATGCCGTGCTCGATGGTGCGGCTGTCGGCCGGGCGCGAGACGATGTCCGACGAGCTCCAGGCGCTGTGCTTCCTCGCCGGTGCGAACTCGATCTTCTACGGCGAGAAACTGCTGACCACCGGCAATCCGGACGTCGAGCACGACCAGCGCCTGTTCGCGCGGCTGGGCCTGCGCCCGATGCCTGTCCCAGGCTCCGCCGAGGGGCCGCTCGCGACGGATGGCCAAACGGCATCCACCTCGACTTGCGCGACCACGGTCCACGCCGACGTGCTGGTGCCCGCCGCCGCTCCTGCCTGCGCGGCGTGAAGGTGAAGCGCGGGACCCGCCCGCTGTCGGACAAGCGGTCGGCTCTGGCCGACGAGTCCAGCCGAACCGCGCAGCGGTTCTCGCTTTCGCGCCGCAATCCGGCGCCATCATCATTCCCGACACCATCGACCACGGGGACTCCATCCGGACGTGTCATGAGCACGACGGGCCGAAAACGGATCAACCTTCGCCTGCGCCTGCAGGAAGCCGCCGAACAGCGCGTCGAGTCCGACCTCGTGCGTCATCGCCACGAGATCACCCAGCGCAAGGACGCGAGGGTGCTGTCCGATGGCCAGCGCCTGCTCAACTTCAGCGGCAACGACTACCTCGGCCTCGCCCACCATCCGGCGATCGTCAGCGCCATGCAGGTCGCCGCGCAGAACTGCGGCGTCGGCGCCGGCGCCTCGCACCTGGTCTGCGGGCATCACTCGGAGCACTCGGCGCTCGAACGCGCGCTGGCCGACTGGCTCGGCTACCCGCGCGCGCTGCTGTTCGGTTCGGGTTACCTCGCCAACCTGGCCATCGTGCAGGCGCTGATGCAGCCGGGCGATGTCTGCCTGCAGGACAAGCTCAACCACGCCAGCCTGATCGACGGCGCCCGCCTTTCGCAGTCGCGACTGGTGCGCTACCCGCATGCCGATGCGCAGGCCGCGCAACGCCAGGCGGAAATGCACGGCGACGGCGCGTTGATGATCGCCACCGACGGCGTGTTCAGCATGGACGGCGACGGCGCGCCACTGCCCGAACTGGCCGCCATCGCGCGCGAACACCAGGGGCTGCTGTACGTGGACGAGGCGCATGCGGTCGGCGTGGTCGGTCCGCAGGGGCGCGGCAGCGTGGCGGCGGCCGGGCTCGGCCCCGAGCAGGTGCCGCTCGCCCTGGTTACCCTCGGCAAGGCGCTCGGCACCTACGGCGCGGTCGTGGTCGGGCAGGACTGGGCGATCGAACACATCCTGCAGACCGCGCGCCCCTACATCTACACGACCGCGCTGCCGCCGGCGATCGCGGTGGCCGCGCTCGCGGCGGTCAAGCTCGCGCGCCAGGACGAATGGCGGCGGGTGAAGCTGGCCGGCCTGATCGAGCGGTTCCGGCGCGGCGCGCTTGAGCGCGGCCTGCGCCTGCTCGATTCGCTCACGCCCATCCAGCCCGTGCTGATCGGCGACAACGCCCTCGCGGTGAAGGCCGCGCACGACCTGGAAGCGCGCGGCTTCCTCGTCGCCGCGATCCGTCCGCCGAGCGTCCCGGCCGGCAGCGCGCGCCTGCGCATCACCCTGTGCGCGGCGCACGAGGACCGCGACGTGGACGCCCTGCTCGACGCGCTCGAACCCATGGCAGCCGCGCTGGCCTGGCACACGGACCGTGGCAACGACGCGGTCGAGCCGAAGGGCGTGGCGTGTTGATGGAACCCTCCATGGTTCGCGGAACTCCTGATCGTCGCCCAGAGGTTCCGTAATGCGGATCGCAACGCGCGGCGGAGGTCCGCCGCTGGTACTGATCCACGGCTGGGCGATGCACGCTGGCCTGTTCGGCGCATTCGCCGATCACCTGGCTGCGCATCGCACGCTGCACCTGGTCGACCTGCCCGGTCACGGCCGCAGTCGCGACGATGCCGCTTCGCTGGAACTCGAATCCTGCGTCGCCGCCATCGCCGCCGACACCCCACCTGCGCCGTGGCTGGGCTGGTCCCTGGGCGGACTGTTCGCCCTGCACGCCGCGGCGACGCGACCGGCGCAGGTCGATGCCCTGGTGATGCTCTGCTCCACGCCGCGCTTCGTGCGCGGCGACGACTGGCCGCTGGGCATGGACGTCGAGATCTTCCGCAAATTCGAGACCGGCCTGCAGACCGACGTCCACGCCACGGTCGAACGCTTCCTCGCACTTGAAACCCTCGGCTGCGAACGCGCCAGGGCCGGGCTGCGCGCGTTGCGCAGCGAAGCCTTCGCCCACGGCGACCCCGCTCCGGCAGCGCTCACCGACGGCCTGCACCTGCTCGAGACCTGCGACCTGCGAGCGATGTTGCCGAAGCTGCGGGTGCCCAGCCTGTGGATCGGCGCGCGCCGCGACCGCCTCGTCGATCCTCGCGCCGTGGCTGCAGCAGCGGCGCTTGCGCCACACTCGCAACACCTGCAGCTCGATTCGGGCCACGCGCCCTTCCTGACCCATGCCGATGCGCTTGCCGATGCCGTGCTCGCTTTTCTGACCGACCCCGTGACTGAAGATCCCGTTTGTGGTGAGCCCGTCGAAAATCCCGTCGGTGGTGAGCCTGTCGAAACATGAACGGCCATCGCGACCCACGCTCCGGCATCGACGCCCCCCGCCTGCGCCGCGCGTTCGGCCGCGCGGCCGAACGCTACGATGCCGTCGCGGCCCTGCAACGCGAAGTCGCAGCGCGCCTGCTCGAACAAGTCGATGCACTCGGCGACGCGGCACCGGCCACAGTGCTCGACCTGGGCTGCGGTCCGGGTCGCTCTGCGCGTGCGATGCATGAGCGATGGCCGAAGGCGCAGGTGGTTGCGCTGGATTTCGCACTGCCGATGCTGCGCCAGATCGATGTCAGCAAGCCGTGGTGGAAACTTGGCCAGCACCGGCTGCAGACAATCTGCGCTGACGTCTCCGCGCTGCCTTTCGCCGACGGCAGCGCCGACCTGATGTTCTCCAGCCTGTGCCTGCAATGGGTGACCGACCTGCCGCGCGCGCTGGCCGGTTTCCGGCGCGTGCTGCGCCCCGGCGGCCTGCTGCTGTTCTCGACCTTCGGGCCGGAAACCCTGCGCGAACTGCGCGAGGCCTTCGCCCACGCCGGCGCCGGCGATCCGATCACCCCGTTCGCGCACATCCAGCAGATCGGCGACGCGCTGCAGGCCGCGGGATTCCGCGATCCGGTCCTGCACCGCGACCGCTTCACCCTGACCTATCCGGACGTGCGCACGCTGATGCGCGAACTGCGCGCGTTAGGCGCGCACAACGCGCGCGCGGACCGGCGACGCTCGCTGACCGGCAAGGCGCGCATGCAGCGCGTGTTCGACGCCTACGAGGCGCTGCGTTGTGACGATGTGCTGCCGAGCACCTGGGAAGTCATCTACGTGCAGGCGTTCGCGCCGCCGCCGGGGCAGCCCGAACGTGGCGATGCGGGCGAGATTGCGCGGGTGCCGGTGGGGTCGATTCCGATCAGGCGACGGAATCGGTGATCGTCTCTTCGATGGAGTGGTGAAGCAAAGCGTTTTGCGCTGTCGGGCTTCACCAAGAAAAGCTGGATCAAGAACAGGGTCAAGAGCGTTTCGCGCTGACGCGCGTCAGCGCGAAACGCTTTGCTTCAGCCACCCGGCTCGGCATGCATATCCAGCTCGCGCACACCCTTCGCATCCCGCCGCGCCTCGACGAGCCCGCGGATCTGGTTCCACAGTTGCTCGGGCGAGCGCATCCCGGTCAGCTCGACCACCGGCGCACTGTCCTGGGTCGTGCGCAGGCGGATCGTGCCCAGGCCGAGCATGCGTTCGAGGAAGGGCTGGGTGAAATGCGAGTCCTTGATGCGGTACAGCTCGACGTAGTCGGTCGTGCGACTGAGCACGCCGTGGCGCATGATCAGGCGCTGGTCGGTAAGGGTGATGTGTTCGCAGCTGGTCTGCACGAAGCGCTTGCCGGCGACGAAGACGGGCACGAGGATCAGCGCGAGCGGGACCCACGCGGGCACGCTCGATCCGCGCAGCTCGACCGCGGCGACGAGCAGGATCAACACCGCGATCGCGCACAGCAGGTACAGGCCGATATGGCGCAGTTGCGACGGCGTGCCGCTCCAGACTTCGGTTTCGTTGTTCGACGCAGTGGTGTTCATGGGCCTTCCTGGCGGACGGAGGATGCCGGCGGAGTGTGCCAGAAAGCCACTGTACTCAGGCTTTCCACGGCAGCGCGTCGAGGTCGACATTGCCGCCGCTGAGCACGATGCCCACGCGCTGGCCGGCGAAACGTTCGCGCTCGCGCAGCACCGCCGCCAGCCCGACCGCGCCCGAGGGCTCGACGAGGATCTTCAGGCGTTCCCACAGCAGCCGCATCGCGGCGACGATCTCGTCCTCGTCGGCCAGGGCGATGCCGTCGAGGTGGCTGCGCAGGATGGCGAAGGTGATCGGCGCGAGGTGGCCGCGCAGGCCGTCGCAGATCGTCTGCGGGATCCGGTCGGTGATGAGTCTGCCCTCGCGCAGGGAATCGTGCGCATCGGCCGCGGCTGCGGGCTCCGCGCCCCACAGTTTCGTGCCCGGCGAGACCGCGCGCGTGGCAATCGCGCAGCCCGACAGCAGACCGCCGCCGCCGACCGGCGCGACGAGGATGTCCAACCCATCGGTCTGCCGCAGCAGTTCCAGCGCGACCGTGCCCTGCCCCGCGATCACGCGCGGATCGGCGAAGGGATGCACGAGGCTCGCGCCGGTCGCGGCGATCACTTCGGCGACGGCCGCATCGCGGGCGGCCATGTTCGCTGCGCAGTCCACGATCCGCGCGCCCTGGCGGGCGATCGCCTCGCGCTTCACCCGCGCGGCGTTTTCCGGGACCACGACGTGCGCGGGAATGCCACGCAACCGCGCCGCGAGCGCGAGCGCCGCGCCGTGGTTGCCGGAGCTGTGCGTCGCCACCCCGCGCGCGGCGAGATCGGGCGGCAGCGAGAACACCGCATTGCAGGCGCCGCGGAACTTGAAGGCGCCGATCCGCTGCAGGTTCTCGCACTTGAAATGCAGCGTGCAGCCGGCCAGTGCGTCGAGGCTGGACGAACGCAGCACCGGGGTGAGGTGTGCATGCGGCGCGATCCGGGCCGCGGCATCGAGGATGTCGCGATGGTCGATCGAGGACTCGGCCGGGA
>DATHOV010000127.1:0-2614 GCA_035484515.1 Lysobacteraceae bacterium | reverse complement strand
TAGCTCACCGGCGGGCGCTGCTGCGCGTACTGCGGCGGCGGCGGCGGATAAGGCTGCGCAGCGGCGTTCTGTACCGGCACGGCCATCGACATCGCGAAGGCCAGCGGGGCAAGCAGATAAACGGATTTCATTGGAGACTCCTCTTGGGTTCTTCGAGACTTTGTCGCTCGGGACTTGGTGGCATTCCATCATCCGGTCGCTTAACCATGCCTGATAACGCTTTCTGAACAATGCACGGTTGCTACACTTGCTTCCATCGCCGTTCATCGAAAAGCCCGTGCAGATCTACAACACCCTGACCCGAAGGGTCGAAACCTTCGTCCCCGCCGACCCGAACCGCGTGACCCTCTACGTCTGCGGCCCGACCGTCTACAACTACATCCACATCGGCAACGCGCGCACCTTCCTGGTGTTCGACCTGCTGGCGCGCACGCTCAAGCGCCGCTATCCGGGCAAGGTCGTCTACGCGCGCAACATCACCGACATCGACGACAAGATCAACGCCGCCGCGCGCGCGATGGGAGCGCCGATCACCGCGATCACCTCGCGCTTCGACGCGGCCTTCAGCGAGGACATGAAGGGACTGGGCCTGCTCAGGCCGGATGTCGTGCCCTACGCGACCGCGCACATCGCCCCGATCGTCGCGATGTGCGAGCGCCTGATCGAGAGCGGCCACGCCTACGCCGCCGAGGGCCATGTGCTGTTCTCGGTCGCCAGCTTCGCCGACTACGGCAAGCTCTCGCGCCGCGACCCCGAGGAGATGCTGGCCGGCGCGCGCATCGACATCGCACCGTACAAGCGCGACCCGGGCGACTTCGTGCTGTGGAAACCTTCCGACGCCACCCTGCCCGGCTGGGATTCGCCCTGGGGCCGCGGTCGTCCCGGCTGGCACATCGAATGCTCGGCGATGGCCGAGACCCACCTGGGCGAGACCCTCGACATCCACGGCGGCGGCATGGACCTGCAGTTCCCGCACCACGAGAACGAGGTCGCGCAGAGCGAGTGCGCGCACGGCGGCAAGGTCTTCGCACGCTACTGGATGCACAGCGGCATGCTCAACCTCGGCGGCTCGAAGATGTCCAAGTCGCTGGGCAACACCTTCCACGTACACGACCTGCTGCGCGCGGTGCCACCCGAGGCGTTGCGCTATGCGCTGCTGTCGGGTCACTACCGGCAGCCGCTGGACTGGAGCGAGGGGCTCATCGAGCAGAGCGTCCGCACGCTCGACCGACTCTATGGCACCTTGCGCGATCTTGGCGATGTCGCCGTGGAGCCCACGTCGAGCACGATTCCGCAATCGATCGAGGATGCGCTCGACGACGACCTCGATACGCCCAGGGTCCTGCGGGAAATCGCAGGCATTGCCGCAGCCGCCCGCAAGGCCACGGACGCCAGCGATCGCGCTGCACTCAAATCGGCATTGCTGGGTGCGGGGCGCACACTGAATCTGCTTCAGATGGAAGCGGCGACGTGGTTCAAGGGCAATCTGGTGATCTCTCCGGATCCCGCACCATCGGGCGCGAATGCCGGCAATCCGGCAACGACCATCCGGATATCCGAAGCGCGTATCGAAGAGCTGATTTCCGAACGGGAGACAGCAAGAAAAAACCGCGACTTCGCACGGTCTGATTCGATCCGCGATGAACTTGCAGCCGAAGGAATCCTGCTCGAAGACACGGCGCAAGGCGTACGCTGGTCCCGCAAGCGTTAGTGTATTGCTACCTAGACCTGACGTTCGCGTCGTCGCTCGGGCGATGGGCGTGACCTGCGTGCGGACGGCCTCGCTGCGCCTGCCCAATCCGCCGTAGACTGGGGTACCACCGATCGCTTTCGGCAGGGGGAACCATGGCGAGCCTTCCGGCGATGTCGGGCACGTTGCAGGCCTTCGATGAGGATGCCTGGGACGATCTGCTGAACTACATCGAGGAACGCCGGGTCATCCCGATCATCGGGCCCGACCTGCTGCGCGTGCAGACCGACAGCGGGCTGCGTCCGCTGTACGAGTGGCTGGCCGAGAAGCTCGCCGCAAGACTGTCGGTCGACATCGTCGGCCTGCCTCGCCCGCTCACGCTCAACGACGTGACCTGCTGCTACCTGGGCCAGCGCGGGCGGCGTGAGGAAGCTTACACGCGCCTGCGTTCGATCCTGCGCGAAGTCACGTTCGAACCGCCGCTGGCGCTGCGGCAACTCGCGCAGATCACCGACTTCGACCTGTTCGTCACCACCACCTTCGATCCGCTGCTCGAACAGGCGATCAATCTCGAGCGCCACGGCGGCCAGCCGATGGCCGAAGTCATCGCCTATGCGCCGAACCGCGTCGCGGATCTTCCCGTCGAACGCAGCCAGCTGCAGCGCACGGTGGTCTACCACCTGCTCGGCCGACTCTCGGCGTCACCGACGTATGTGGTGTCCGACGAGGACATGCTGGAGTTCATCTGCGCGCTGCAGTCCGAGCACCTCACGCCGGAAAAGCTCTTTCACGAACTCGAACACAACCACCTGCTGCTGATCGGCAGCGATTTCTCCAACTGGCTGGCAAGGCTGTTCCTGCGCATGGCAAAGCGCAGGCGGCTGTCCGATCCGCGCGATGTGAGCGAAGTGTTCGCCGACGACC
>DATHOV010000126.1:0-12442 GCA_035484515.1 Lysobacteraceae bacterium | reverse complement strand
TGTTCGTCGGCTACGCGTATGCGGAAGGCTGGGCGCACTACTGCGAGGAGATGATGTACGACGCCGGTCTCGGCGGGCAGACGCCGGAGACGCACATCGGCCAGCTCAGCGAAGCCCTGTTGCGCAACGTGCGCTTCATCTCGGCGATCGGCATGCACACCGGCGGCATGACGATGGCGCAGTCCGAGCAGATGTTCCGCGAGAAGGCGTTCCAGGACGAAGGCAACGCGATGCAGCAGGCCGCGCGCGGCACCTACGACCCGGCCTACCTCAACTACACGCTCGGCAAGCTGATGATCATGCAGTTGCGCGAGGACTGGACGAAGGATCGCGGCGGCCGCAAGGCGTGGAAGGCCTTCCACGACCAGTTCCTGAGCTACGGCGGTCCGCCGATCCCGCTGGTGCGCGCGCAGATGCTCGGCGGCAAGCCCGAGGCGGTGCTGTGGCAGAAGAAATGACCGGCAGGCTGCTCGAGACAGACCCACTTCCACTTCGAGAAAACGATCCATGCGACTGAATGTTCCCGCCCTCGTCCTGATCGCCGTCGGCGTCATCCTCCTGCTGGAGAACCTCGGCCTGTGGAACGTCAGCCTCGGCCGCCTGATCGCGACATGGTGGCCGGCGATCCTGATCGTTCTCGGCGCGAGCATGCTGTTCAAGCGATCCTCGAAATAGCGAATCGACCCATGCAGGCCCGCATCGACTTCAACTGCGATCTGGGCGAAGGCTGCGACGATGCGGCGGTGATGCCGTACATCAGCTCGGCGAGCATCGCCTGCGGCCTGCACGCGGGCGATGAAGACACGATGCGGCGCACGGTGGCGCTGTGCCAGCGGCACGGCGTGGCGATCGGCGCGCATCCTTCGTTCGACGACCGCGCGGGTTTCGGCCGTCGCGAAATGGCGTGGACGCCGGCCGAGGTCTATACCCTTGTGCTCGACCAGATCCTCGCCTTGACCGACATCGCCGCTGCGCACGGTGCGCCGCTGTCCCACGTCAAGCCGCACGGCGCGCTCTACAACATGGCCGCCCGCGACGCGACGCTGGCCGATACCATCGCACGCGCCGTGCTGGATGCCGATCCGATGCTGCGGTTGTACGGACTCTCCGGCAGCGCACTCATCGATGCCGGCGAACGGATCGGCCTGCGCGTCGCGCATGAAGTGTTCGCCGAGCGCCGCTACGAAGCCGACGCCAGGCTGACACCGCGCACGATGCCCGACGCGGTCATCCACGATCTCGACGGAGCCATCGCGCAGGTGCGCTCGATCGTTCGCGACGGCACCGTGGCCGCGCGCACCGGCGAACGCATCCGGTTGCGCGCAGACACGCTGTGCCTGCACGGTGACCGCGCCGATGCGGCGCACTTCGCGCGCGCGGTGCGCGAGGCGCTGCGGACCGAAGGCGTGGAAGTCGCCGCGCCGGATGCAGGTGCCCGCTCGTGACCTACTGGCCCCTTATCGGCGTAGCCGTCGTCGTACTCGGCTTCGCCTTCCGGATGAATCCCGTGCTGGTCGTGGTGTCGGCCGGTTTCGCCAGCGGGTTTGCGGCCGGCAAGTCCCTGCTCGAGATGCTCGCCCTGCTCGGCACCAGCTTCCTCTCCAACCGCGCGCTGATGCTGTTCGTGCTGACCCTGCCGGCGATCGGCGTGCTCGAGCGCGCCGGGCTGCGCGAGCATGCGCAGCGCTGGGTCGCGAGCATGCGCGGGCTCACGCTGGCACGCCTGCTGATCGGCTACCTCGCCGCGCGGCAGTTCTTCAGCATGCTCGGCCTGACCAGCATCGCCGACCATGCGCAGACCGTGCGCCCCCTGCTCGCGCCGATGAGCGAGGCGGCGGCGGAGAAGACGCATGGCGAACTCGATCGCGACCAGGCCCAGCGCGTGCGTGCGCTGGCCGCGGCGACCGACAACATCGGCAGATTCTTCGGTGAAGACGTGTTCCTCGCGCTCGGCGCGGTGCTGCTGATACAGGGCTTCTTCGCCGGCAACGGCATCAAGCTCGAACCCCTGCAGATCGCGCTCTGGGCATTGCCGACGGCGATCGCCGCCTTCGTCATCCACTCCGTGCGGATCGTGTTGTTCCAGCGTGCGCTCGATGGCGCCCGGCGCGACGCCAAGGCTACCGATGCTGCGGATTGAATATGCCTACTGGCTGCTCGCAGCATTCTTCTTCGCCGCCGCTTGGATGAATGCGCGCGAACGTCGCTGGGCTGCCGTCGCGTTCTGGGCGACGCTCGCGCTGCTGTTCGTTGGCGGCGACTACGTCGTCTCGGCGCAAGGCGCGGGGGAGAACCGCCCCGCGCAACTGGCGGGCCTGGGCGTGCTTGCGCTGGCCGTGCTCGCGCCACTGGTGCACCGGCCCGTGTTCACCGAACGGGCGGTCGAGGAACGCAGGATCTCCGCGCTGCGGCTTGGGCATCGCCTGTTCCTGCCCGCACTGCTGATCCCGGCCGTCACGATCGTGTTCGCCCTTATCGAGCTCGCAGCGAAGAAGAACGGATCCTCGACCGCGTGGCTGGTATCGAGCGGCTCGGTCACCCTCGTCGGCCTGGCCGTGGCCTGCGTCGTGGCGGCGATCGCCGCTCTCGCGCTCACCCGCAGCAGGCCCGCCACCGCGGTCGTCGAAGGACGACGCCTGCTCGACACGATCGGCTGGGCCGCATTGCTGCCGCTCGTGCTGGCCGCACTCGGCGGCGTGTTCAACGCGACCGGCGTCGGCGATGCGGTCGCAGCACTCGTCGCCGACATCGTCCCGACCCAAAGCGCGCTTGCCTGCGTGCTCGCCTATGGACTGGGCATGGTCGCGTTCACCGTGATCATGGGCAACGCCTTCGCGGCCTTCCCGGTGATGACTGCAGGCATCGGCCTGCCCCTGCTGGTCCGCCTGCACGGCGCCGACCCCGCGGTGGTCGGATCGCTGGGCATGCTGACCGGCTATTGCGGTACCCTGCTCACGCCGATGGCCGCCAACTTCAACATCGTCCCCGCCGTGCTGCTCGAACTCGACGACCGCAACGGTGTCATCCGCGCGCAGACCGCGACTGCGCTGATCCTGCTCGTCGTGAACCTCATCCTGATGGCATGGCTGGCTTTCCGATGACTGCGCAGACCGTCCTGCTGACCGGCTTCGAGCCCTTCGAGGGCGCCACGATCAATACCTCGTGGGAGATCGCGCGCACGCTCGACGGCGAAACCATCGCCGGCCATCGCGTCGCCGGCATCCGCTTGCCGGTGGTGTTCGGCGACGCGCTCGCAGTCCTGCGCGAAGCCTTAGGGCGAACCCGGCCTGCGGTCGTGATCTGCCTCGGCTTCGCCGCCCTGCGCCCACGCATCTCGATCGAGCGCATCGCGATCAATGTCGACGATGCGCGGATCCCCGACAACCTCGGTCGTCAGCCGGTCGACACCGCGATCGTCGCCGAGGGGCCTTCCGCCTATTTCTCGACCCTGCCGATCAAGAAGATCCTGCATGCCCTGAACGATGCCGGGATTGCCGCCGAGATCTCCCAGACCGCTGGCACCTACGTCTGCAACCACGTGTTCTACGGCCTGATGCACGAGCTTGCGACCCACCCCCAGGTCCGTGGTGGTTTCATCCACGTGCCGCCGATGGTGGACAGCGAAGAGACCGCGGGGATGCCGCTCGAAACCCAGGTGAAGGGGCTGCGGCTCGCGATCGAAGCGACCCTGTCCGCCAGCCGCAACACCGGCGCTTTCGATAGATGAAGGCGGAAGCAATCCTTGTCATCCCGAACAACTCCCTGTCGTCCCTAGAAACCACTGTCGTCCCGATCATGTCCTCGGGAGGGTAACGCCGGTCTGACCCTGGTACTTGCCGCCGCGATCCTTGTACGAGGTCTCGCAGACTTCGTCGGATTCGAAGAACAGCATCTGCGCGACGCCTTCGTTGGCATAGATTTTCGCCGGCAGCGGCGTGGTGTTGGAGAACTCCAGCGTCACGTGGCCTTCCCATTCGGGCTCGAGCGGGGTCACGTTGACGATGATGCCGCAGCGCGCGTAGGTGCTCTTGCCGAGGCAGACGACCAGGGTGTTGCGCGGGATGCGGAAGAACTCGACCGTGCGTGCGAGCGCGAACGAGTTCGGCGGGATGATGCAAACGTCGGCCACCACGTCGACGAAGCTGTTCGGGTCGAATGCCTTCGGATCGACGATCGTCGAATTGATGTTGGTGAAGATCTTGAACTCGCGCGCGCAGCGTACGTCGTAGCCGTAGCTCGAGGTACCGTAGGACACGATGCGGTGGCCGTCGGCCGCGTGCTTGACCTGGCCGTGCTCGAACGGCTCGATCATCTGGTTCTGCTCCGCCATGCGGCGGATCCACTTGTCCGATTTGATGCTCATGGGTGCTCGCTTCGCTCGCGTGAAGGGTGAATGGTGAATTGTGAAAGCGACACGCAGCCGCCGACTGCACTTCGATCATGTACCGATCTTGTGCGCGGGTGCGGGAAACGGCCAGCGGAAATGGCCGACGACCTTCCATGCGAACAGCACGTCTTCTTCCTGCGTGCCCGCGCCGATGTTGTGGATCATCAGCGGCCGGCCGGAGCCGTCCGCCGCCAGGCGATCCGAGACGAGTCCGATGTGCGCCAGGCCATTGGGCAGCCGCCAGCTGACGATGTCGGCGGCGTGGTAGTCCTGCGCATTCGCACTGATCGCCAATGCCGCGTGACGGCGTTGGAAAAACGTTTCCAGGTTCGGCACGCGCCGGTGGTCGATGTTGGTGTCGGGACCCTGCAGGCCCCAGATGTGCGGGTAGGCGGCGAAATGGGCGGCCATGTCCTCGTGCACGAGCTGCTGCAGGTCGATCCCGTCGGCACGGAAGGCCCGCACGATCACGTCGGCGCAGACGCCGCGTTCCATCGACACATCGCCCTTCGGATAGGGAATGCGCGCGTAGGCCGGGTCGTAGTGGACCGTGACGCCGATCTGGGTTCGCGCCGCGCCGACGATGGTCGCGGCGTCCTGTGCCGAGGCCGATCCTGCAAGAATCAGCAGCAGGAACGGCAGGAAACGGGAAATGGGGAACCGGGAACGCGCAGGGCCAGGGCTGCGGCCGCGCGCCCTTCCCATTCCGCATTCCCCGTTCTCCATTCCCCGCCTCACGTGTTCTGGATCACGATATTCGGAAACGAAATCGACTTGTTCTTCGCCTGCAGCGACAGCCGCGCGGCGGCGTTGCGGGCAATGGCGCGATAGGCCAGCGACACCGTGGACTGCGGATCGACGGCAACGCTCGGCGTGCCGCCGTCGGCGTCCTCGCGGATGCGGATGTCCAGCGGCAGCGATCCCAGCAGCGGCACGCCGTACTGCGCCGACATGCGCGCGCCGCCGCCTTCGCCGAACACGTGCTCGGCATGCCCGCAGTTGGAGCAGACGTGCACGGCCATGTTCTCGACGATGCCGAGCACCGGCACCTCGACCTTCTCGAACATCTTCAGGCCCTTCTTCGCGTCGAGCAGGGCGATGTCCTGCGGCGTGGTGACGATGATCGCCCCCGACACCGGCACCCGCTGGGCGAGGGTGAGCTGGATGTCGCCGGTGCCCGGCGGCAGGTCGATGATGAGGTAGTCGAGGTTCTTCCAGCGCGTCTCGCCGAGCAGTTGCTGCAGGGCCTGGGTGACCATCGGACCGCGCCAGATCATCGCGGTGTCCTCGGCGACCAGCAGGCCGATCGACATCGCCTGCAGGCCGTGGCCGATCTTCGGCTCGATGGACTTGCCGTCGGGGCTGTCGGGACGGCCGCCGATGCCGAGCATCTTCGGGATGCTCGGGCCGTAGATGTCGGCGTCGAGCAGGCCGACGCTCGCGCCCTCGGCCTGCAGCGCGAGCGCGATGTTCACCGCGGTCGTCGACTTGCCGACGCCGCCCTTGCCCGATGCGACCGCGATGATGTTCTTCACCTCGGGCAGCGGCGTGAGTTCGCCCTGCACGCGGTGCGCGACGACGCGCGAACGCACCTCGACGGTGGCCTTCGCCACGCCGGGCACCGCCATCGCGACCGCGCGCGCCTGCTCGGCCAGCGCGGCATGCCAGCCCGCCGCCGGATAGCCGAGCACGATCTCGATCGCCGCCTTGTCGCCGTCGATGCCGATGCCCTTGATCGCGCCCGCGGCGCCGAGGTCGGCGCCGGTGTGCGGATCGGGGATGCGCGCGAGCGCGTCGGCAAGACGGGATCGGAGGTCGTCGGTCATGGGAATTCCGCAGGCGGGGCCGGGCAGTTTAACAGGGCGGGTTTTGGGGCTGGGTGGATGGGGTAGCCAACAGGAGGCCGGCTTGCCGTCCTTCTCCCTCAGGGAGAGGAAAGTCCGGTGAAGTTCAGACTTCATCGTGTCGAATCAACAATGAGATACCGATGCCGAGAATGGACTTGCTATCGTGCCAGACGAGATCGATCACAGGACGGGGGATGCATGAACGGTGAGGCCGGCTCCTTGACCCGAATACTCTTCGTCGACGACTCCAAGGTGATGCTCAAGACGGCGTCCAAGGTCCTGAGCGCCGAGTTCGATGTGGTCACTGCCGTCGATGGCGTCGATGCCTGGGAAAAACTGGGGCGGGACCCGGAGATCCAGGTGCTGTTCACCGACATCAGCATGCCCAGATGCGACGGCTATGAACTGCTGAAGAAAGTCCGCACGGCCAACGAACCGGGCCTGCACAACATGCCGGTGATCCTCGTCACCGGCGCCGACGACGACGAAAAGGGGCGTCAGACCGCGCTGGATCGGGGCGCCACGGATTTTCTCAACAAGCGGTTCGTCAACACCGAACTGCTGCCGCGCGCCCGCGCGCATGCCAAGTACGAGCGCATCAGCAGGCAGATGCAGACGCAATCCACGTTCGACCCGCAGACCGGGCTCGACAACGAACAAGGCTTCCTGCATCGGCTGGAGCAGGACATCGCCTACGCCCGCCGGCACGGCCAGGTATTGGCCGTGATGCGCGTGCAGATCGAGGGCCTCGCGACGATCTTCCAGGATCGCGGCAACGCGGTGGTCGAGCAGATCGTGGCGCACGTGGCGAAGCTGATCCGCAAGCGCATCCGCGACGAAGACTCGGCGGGGCGCATCGGGCTGGGCGGTTTCGCGATCTCGCTGCCGGGTGGTCATCTGGAAGGAATCGAGGCCATGGCGGCCACCCTGCATTCCCAGGTCGCGTTCAATGTGCTGGAGGTCGATGGGACGCGATATCCCATCACCCTGACTACGGCCGTCATCAGCACCGAGGACGGTATCTGGGTCAACACGGTCGATGCGCTCGAGCGTTGCGAAGCGTTGCTCGACCGCGCGCGCGAACGGGTCCGAGCGCCGGCTGCTGTCGAAAAGCGGCCTGCGGCATCGGAAGCGACACCAGCGAGCGCCAGGATCGAGGCACCGGAGCCGGCAGCCGCAAAGACGGCGCCAGCCCGGGAATCGTTGCGGCGAGATCCGCTTCGGGAACTGCCGAAACAGGCTCCACCCGGGCAGGCGCCCAGGAAGACGCCGCACATGCTGCAACGCCTGATGTCGGTCCTGCGGTCGTTTGGCGCAAGACTGCGTGCGCGGCTGGCTCGTTTCCTCAAGAAACCGGGTGGCAAGTGATTGGAGCCCATCGCGACCATCGCGACGATCGCTTCGACCAGGGCCACGCCGGGGCCTGGAAGAGGATGAACCCATTCTTCAATCGCACGGTCGCGTGCTCATGAAGAACCAGTGGATCATCCAATGCGTTGACACCGGCGAGGAGGATCAGGCCCACCTGCGCCTGCTGCTGCGTTCGGCGCGCAAACACGTGAGCGAAGACTGGGTCTGGGGCGACGATGTTGCGGCAGACGGAACGTCCGGAGCGACATCCAAAGCCGATCTGCTGGTCATGGGCAGGCACGGTCCGATCGGCGACCCGGCGAATACACACCGGTCCGACGACCTGAGCGCATCCCGGAGCGGAGTCGCCTGCGCGCAGCTCATCGATGCGGACGAACCGGCTCCGGCGGGCCTGTTCCTGCGCAGGCCATTCCAGCGGGATGCTTTCGCCACGCTGCTGAACGAGGTCGCGCGTGGCGGCACCGCGCAGCCGGTTACCGAAACAGCCGCGGACAGCGACCAGACCGAACACGCGGACGCGACCGCCGCACAAGCCGTTCCGACCGGCCATGACCCGCAAACGCCGGCGCGCGCGGAAGACGATTCGCAGCCACCGTCGATCAAGGCCAGCGAACCAACCGTCGACGAAAACGCCCTGCGTTCGCTGCTTCACTACCTGCCGAAAAGGGTGCTCGGCGGGCCTGCGCAGATCGCGTTGCCGGGCGCGCCGTCCCTGGTGATCGATCCGGACGCGCGGGTATTCTGGGCGGACGGGATCCTGCCCATGCTCGAGCCCTATGTGCGCCAGCCCCTGCGTTTCGGGGACTGGAAGCGCCTGGGCAGCGACGAACTGGAAGAAGTGCGCAAAGGCCCGGCCGCAAGGCCTTACGCGCTACTGATCTGGATGGACAGCTTCATCCACTCCAACGGAACCCTCTCCCGGCGTTTCGACCCCGACGGCACCTATCGCCTCTCCAAACGGCTCGACCTCTCGAACGACTATCCACGCGCATTGCGCATCAGCGCCCAGATGAACCAACCGCGCAGGCTCGACGCGATCGCCCGCGCGAGCGGAGCCGACCTCGCCGAAGTGTTCGACGTGGTCAATGCCTACGAGGCGATCGGCTACCTCGAATGGACCCGTCGCGAGGCGGTACCGAAAACCTGAGGCACTTCGCTGGATACTCCAGGACCGTCATCCGGAAATCGATCGATACCCCGTATCCCCTCGCCTTTGCCGCGACTTCCAGCCCCCCAGGAGACAGCCCATGAGCCATCCCATCCCCATCGCCCTGATCACCGGCGGCAGCCGCGGCCTTGGCCGCAGCATGGCGCTCCACCTCGCCGCCAAGGGCAGCGACGTGATCCTCACGTACCGCAGCAACCGGACCGAAGCCGACAGTGTGGTCGCGCAGATCCGCGATCTGGACCGACGCGCCGTGGCATTGCAACTCGACGTGGGCGAATGCGGCCGCTTCGATGGGTTCGCCCAGGCCGTGCGCGACGTGCTGGCGCGGGAGTTCGAACGCACCGGCTTCGACCACCTCGTCAACAACGCCGGCATCGGCGTGCACGCGAGCATCGAGCAGACCACCGAAGCGCAGTTCGACCAGCTCGTGAACGTCCACTTCAAGGGCGTGTTCTTCCTGACCCAGAAACTGCTGCCGCTGATCGCCGACGGCGGGCGGATCGTCAACATCTCTTCGGGACTGGCGCGCTTCAGCCTGCCCGGCTACGCCGCCTATGCATCGATGAAAGGCGCGATCGAAGTGCTGTCGCGGTACATGGCCAAGGAACTGGGCCCGCGCGGGATCGCAGTGAACGTCGTCGCGCCTGGCGCGATCGAGACCGATTTCGGCGGTGGCACCGTTCGCGACAACGCCCAAGTCAACGCCTTCGTTGCAGCGCAGACGGCGCTTGGCCGCGCCGGGTTGCCGGACGACATCGGAGGAGCCGTCGCGGCGCTGCTCGCACCGGAAAACCGCTGGATCAACGCGCAGCGGATCGAGGTTTCGGGAGGGATGTTCGTGTGACGGAGGCGAAGGCGATCGCCTGCCATCCATGCGAAGCGGTCACCGCATCGCATCGAACAGGAACCAGGGCGTCACCCGGACTCATCGTTGCAAGGCGCCCATTTTCGACGGTGAGTTGGCGTCCTCCATGGGTTCCCGTACATTGGAGAGCGCCGCAAGGCACTGATCCATCCACTCATCAAAGGCGGGCATGCAATGGCGACGACAAAGAAGACTGCAAAGAAGACTGCAAAGGCCAAGCCGGCCTCCAAGGCAACCGGCGGCTCGGCGGCCAACAATCCGATCAAGCAGGCGCTGAGCAAATCGGGGCTGGTTGCGCACATCGTCGAAACAAGCGGTATCGCGGTCAAGGATGTGCGCGCCGTACTCGCTGCGCTGGAGGGTGCCGTCTTTGGCTCCGTCCACAAGAAGGGCGCGGGCTCGTTCACCCTGCCAGGTCTCCTGAAGGTTTCCGCGGTCAGTGTGCCGGCCAAGCCCAAGCGCAAGGGCATCAATCCGTTCACCAAGGAAGAACAGTGGTTCGCCGCCAAGCCGGCGACGACCAAGATCAAGATCCGCCCATTGAAGAAGCTCAAAGACGCTGCCGCATAGGCGAGCCTCGGCAAGGAGCGCGCAGCTGGACGCCGGTCCAGCTGCGCTATGGCGTGCGTTGCCGCTGGCCGGGAATGGCCGGAACCGGCTCGACGCGTTTCGCAGCAGCGCGCTTGTCGACATAGGGCGTCACCCCGAGTTTCTCGACACGGCCACCGGATTTCTCGAAGGCTTCGATCTGCGACGAGATGCGTTCGCTCTGGAATGCCTTGTCGGAGGTGCCTTGAGAGTGGGTCGGCGTTTCGAACGGGAGCTTTTCAACGCGTGTGCGGGCCATGGGAGTCCTGATCGAAGAAAGACGGGGATGAGCCCGACGAAGGGGCCTTCACCAGGCACTGTGCGCCTTTTGCGGCCGTGGCGTAATTCAGTGGCTGTCCGATCATCGAGGATGGGTCGACCGCACCCGTGTGGGCAATGGCTGCTTCCTTCTCCACCCAGATGACGTGCGAACATGATTCGGAATGCACGGCGTAGGGGCCGACAGACACGATGTCGGGTTTGCCGGTGGCGGCATCGGCATCGATCCGACCGCCCCCCGACCCGGGACTCCCGATTCAGGTCTCGCTGGCGTCGCAGGCCAGCGTGGCCGTCATGCCCGGCAACTTCCCGGGCGAAAAAGAGAACCCGACGTCCAGGATTCACCACCTGGTTGCCAGGATTGCTTTCCTCGAAACCAGGTTCGAAAAGCGCGTCGCAAACATGGCTCGGCACCGGCGAACATGACGAACGAGGCGCTCTCACACCGCCCCGACAGCACGCATCCTGCGGTCACGCAGCAGTGGCGACGGCTTCCAAAACGGTGTTGCACACATCGTTACATGTCGTCCGCCTGCACCAGTCCGGACTTCAGGCTCAACGCCACCGCCTTGCTCCTCGATCCGACGCCCAGCTTGCCGAGGACGTTGCGGACGTGGAACTTGATGGTGTCTTCGGTGACGCCCATTTCCTGGCCGATCTGCAGGTTGCTGTGGCCGCGGACGATCCAGTGCAGCACTTCGAGTTCGCGAACCGTCAATCCCGGATTGATCGCGACTTCATCGGCCTTGCGCCCGACCGCGGGCGACATGTAGCGACCACCGCGGAAGACGGTGCGGATCGCGGTCAGCAATTCCTCCGATGGTGCGTTCTTGAACAGGTAGGCGTGCGCGCCGGCGTGCAGGGCCTTGGCGATCTCGCTGCCGCCGGCGTTTGCGGTCAGGACCAGAAAGCGCGCGGTCGATGATTTCGCATGCAGGACCCCGATCAGTTCGATGCCGCCCATGTCGGGCAGCGACAGGTCCACCAGGGTGACGTCGGGCGCGCCCGCGTCGAACATCCTGATCGCTTCGGCGCCGTTGGCCGCTTCGCCGACGAGTTCGAGGTCCTCCTGGTAACCCACGATCGCGCCGATTCCCGCGCGCACGACTGGATGGTCGTCGACCACCAGCACCTTGATTTTCACTTGCCCGTTCATCCGTCGATTCTCGCAATGCTGTTACCGCGCAATCCGCGCCATAGTCGCTCCCATATCCCGAGTCGGGGGACGCGCAGTTCGATGCGCGTACCCTTTCCGATTTCGCTTGCCACCTCGAGCGTCGCGCCGAGGCGCTCCGCGCGATGGCGCATGTTGCGCATCCCGTAGCCGCGCGACGCGGGTCGCTCGCCGGTGTCCGGCGTGAATCCGCTGCCGTCATCCGACACCAGCAGACGCAGCGCGTCGCCGGCGAACACCAGGTTGACCGTTATCGTGCGCGCGTTGCCGTGCTGGATCGCGTTCGAGATCGCCTCCTGCGCCACCAGCACCACATGGTGCTTGGCTTCCGGCCGCATCGTCCACGCCGTACCGGACGAATGGATATCCAGCTCCTCCACCCGGCCGCGCGCAAGCTGCTGTGCCATCGACGACAGCGATTCGAGCAGGTTCTTCTCGTCCAGGATCGGCGGGCTCAGATTCCACACCGAGTAACGTGCGTCGTCCAGGCTGCTCTTGGCAAGATCGCGCGCGGAGATCACATGCGTCGCCGTCTTGTTCGGCGCACGCGTCATGCTGATCAATGCCGCCTCGGTCTGGAAGATGATGCCGCTCAGGCCCTGCGCGAGGCTGTCGTGGATTTCGCTGGCGATGCGCTGGCGTTCCTCCAGCACCGCAGCGCGCGCGTGCAGCCAGTTGACGCGCAACCGGTAGGCGATCCAGACGAATACGATGCCCACGAATCCGCACACCAGGCGAAACCACCACGTCTGGTAGAACTGCG
>DATHOV010000125.1:0-4278 GCA_035484515.1 Lysobacteraceae bacterium | reverse complement strand
CAGGCGACACCAGGGCCAGGCTGTCGAATCCGACGACCGTCTCGGAAGCGAGGACAGTCTCGGACGGGGTCGTCGAATTGGTCGCCTGGATCGTTCCGGTGTTGCCAGCCTGGGACACGGCCCCGCCGACATAGGTAAAGCCCATGCTGGCATCGCCGTTGGCATCGGTGACGCTGGTGGCTGCATTCACGTGGGTGTAGGCGGTCTTGTCCGTCCAGTCGATGGTGCTGCCGACGATCGGATGACCCGATGCGTCGAGCAACTGCACGACGATGGGCTGGGCCGACGCACTCCCGGACTTGCCGGCTTGCCCGCTGCCCGAGACCAGCGTGAAGCTGTCCATGCCGATCGAGGTTTCCTCGGCCTGCGTGCTCGTCGCGCCCACCGGATCGGAGGCGACGATCGCGGTCGTGCCGTAGTTGCCATAGGTGAAGGTGACACTCGCGAGGCCGTTGGCATCGGAGACGCTCGACGCAGCGCTGAGGACGAAGCCATTGCTGGTCGACCAGTCGATGGTGCGTCCGGGGATCGGCGCTCCATTGGCGTCGCGTATCGAGACGACGAGCGGTTCCGAGGCGGTACTGCCCGCGAGGCCCTGCTGGCCCGCGCCGGACATCAGCGCAAGGCTGTCCGCCCAGGCTGCGCCCGCCACGAAGAGGCTGACCACGGCGAATGCCGCGAGCCATGCGCTCCGCACCCGACTCCACTGTCCCCGACCCGCGTGGGCCAACCGATTTGTTCCCTGCGTCATCGCACTCCCCTATGAATGTGCGGTGTGCAACCATCGTTCAATCAATCAGATCGGAAGATCGTGACGGATCGTCGGGGCCTTCCGATAAAAGCAAACGCGCTATGGACGACGACCCGGCCATTGGATCATGCATGGGCTTCTGCGAGCGTACTAGGACGCTGGCATTCGGTCTACGCTAGCGATAGCATCCGATCAGGTCGCAAATGCGACTTGACAGGATGGGGTCTCCTGTGAATTTTGACGGTATTTCGCAATGCAACATGTTTTCGCGTCCGACGGGATGCGCGGGCCGGCTGCGCCATCGCCTCGCATGATTTCTTCAGTCGCACCGCTCGAACACGGCCGGGCGCAAAGCGTGCGATCGAACCTGCGTCGCCGCGGCGGTGTTTTTTTGTTCGACGCGAAATGGCGCTGGGTCGCAGGCAACGAAGTCGCCGGCCAGATGGTGTCGTCGGGATGGTGGCGCGGCAAGCTCATGGCAAGCCTCGAAGCGTGCCATGCGGTCACCCGCGACGCCTGGCTGGCCGTGCAACGCGAAATAATGGACGAAAAGACATCAGCCACGGTCATTCCCGTTCGCGACGCGCCGGGAAAGCTGCTCGCTTTTGCGAGAGCGCATAGGTACAGCGTCGCGCCCGAGCAGTCGCGTCGATACGTGCTCTACGTCCGCCCCTTGCAATGGGCGGACACGGACGCGCTCGGCACGCAATTGGAGAATCTGTTCCGCCTCACCGCCGCAGAGTCCAGGTTCGCCATCGCCTTGAGGAGGTTGGGGGACTTGGCGCATGCCGCTGCTGCGGTGGGCATTGCCGAGTCCAGCGCGAGGACGCGGCTGCAATCGATCTTCGAAAAGATCGATGTTCATCGATTGAGCGATCTGCTGCTGCTGATCGATGCCCTGGCTGAGGTCGTTACGTAACCCCGGGCACGAGGCTGCCGGGGCCTCGATCCGCCAGTCCATGGCAATGTCGCCTCCCTCCCCCGCAGGCGGAGGTAGGAGACCGCGGCCACGCCCGTTACGGGATCAGCGCGAGCGCTGCGCCAGCCAGTTGTGGATCGCGCTCGGGACTTCGCGCTGGGCACGGCCGGAGACGTAGATGCCGATGTGGCCGCCCTTGAAGGACAGTTCGCTGTAGTCCTTCGTGCCGGCGAGGTTCTTCAGCGGACGCGAGGCACTCGGCGGTACGAGATGGTCCTGTTCGGCGAACACGTTGAGCACCGGCATGGTGACGTTCTTCAGCGAAACGTCCTTGCCGCCGATCCTGATCCCGCCGTTCACGAAACCATTGGCCTGGTAGAACTGCTTGATGAACTGGCGGAACGCTTCACCGGCCTGGTCGGGCGAATCGAAGATCCACTTTTCCATGCGCAGGAAGTCCTCGAGCGCGTGCTTGTCGTCGAGGATGTCGGTGAGGCCCACGTACTTCTGCACGTTCAGGCGGAAGGGCTTGAGCGTGAGGTAGCAGTAGTTCATCAGGTCGGCGGGCACGTTGCCGAGGCCATCGACGAACGCATCGACGTCCATGCCGCGCGTCCAGTGCGAGAGCATGTTGTCGGCCGTGTGGAAGTCGACCGGCGTGACCATCGTGATCAGGTTGCGGATCTTGTCCGGATGCAGCGAGGCGTAGCACAGCGAGAACGAGCCGCCCTGGCATATGCCGAGCAGGTTGATCGCGTCGAGGTCGTGCCTGGCGCGCAGGAAATCCACGCAGCCGCCGAGGAAGCGTTCGATGTAATCGGTCAGGTCGAGGTATTTGTCGGACTGGTCGGGATAGCCCCAATCGATGATGTAGACATCTTCGCCGAGCGCGAGCAGCTGCTTCACGATCGAACGGTCGGCCTGCAGGTCGACCATGTAGGGCCGGTTGACCAGTGCGTAACAGATCAGCAGCGGCACCTTCGCAGTCGGCGCGTTTTCGCCCTTGAAGCGATACAGCACGAGCTTGCCGTCGGTGTAGACGGCTTCCTTCGCGGTGACGCCGTAATGCACGTCGTCGAGCTGGCGCAGCGTCGTCGCGCCGGAAACCAGCTTGCGCTGCATCGCCTGCGCTTCGAACGCGAGTCGGTCGGGGGAAAGATTCAGCGGTCCGTACATGGGCTGGGGCTCCTTTACTTCGTGCGGCGCGCGGTCGGCGCCTTGCGCTTGGTGGCGACGGGTTTGGATGCGGTCTTCTTCGGCGCGGTGGTCTTCTTCGGCGCGGCGGCCGGCTTCGCGCCGTCTTCGCTGCGCGCGGTCGGCTTCGCATCGCCTGCCCCGGATTCCAGCGCAGCCAGGCGCTGCCTGAGATCGCGCAACTCGCGCTCGAGCTGGGTCACCTTGCGATGGCTGGAATTGACCTCAGTACGCGTCGGAATGCCGAACTGACCGGTGGAACGCTCGACTTCGCCCTGGATCCCGGCGCGCACGCGGCTCTGCGCGTTCACGAGGTTGCCGTACGCGGTGCGGAACTCGGAGGTCATCGCGACCTCGCCCCAGGCTTCCTCGGCGGCGTCGATCCACAGGTCGAACAAGGCGCGTGCCGAATCGATCTGGCGACCGGGTTCGCTGCGCTCGGCGAGCTTGTCCTCGAACTTCGAGAACGCGCGCTGTCCGCATTCCATCAACTGCGCGTTGTAGCCGGACATCGCCTGCTGGTATTCCACCTGCGCCTTGCCGAGCTTCTGCCAGCGCTCCTGTTGCTCGCGTCCGAGGCCGAACGCCGGCATGTTGAACATGCCGCCCATCTGGCCGCGCATCGCTTCCATCCACGGAGCGGTCTGTTGCACCCACTGGTCGATGCCGTGCGCATCGGGTCCGGTCATGTTCTGGAACATGCCTGCGAACGGGTTGTTCTCTATGCCCAGTGCACGCTTCCACTCCGACGCGATGTCGGCCGGATTCGCGTGGCCGCCGGAGAACTGCTTCGCGAGTTCCTGCATCTTGCCGAACCAATCGCCGGTCAGGGCATTCATGCGGCTGACCGCTTCGTCGGTCTGCACGCGTCCATCGCGCGCCCACGGCGCCCACATGTCCATCGCCTGTTGCCAGTTCGGCATCTGCTGATGGCCGCTGCCGGAATGGCGGCCCATTTCGCTCCACGCATTCCAGTACTGGCGCGAAAGCGCTTCGAAATCCTTCGTCCAGCCTTCGTTCGAGGTCGTCATGTCGTCTCCCGTGGCGTCGATTGCCAAGCCACGATGCTATCACCGCGCTTTGTTGCAATGCAACATAATACGGTGCTTGTGCCTGTCGTGGCGCTTTGCGAGGCTTGCAGAAGTCGAGGAGCGAGCGCATGCACGAGAGTGAACCAACGCAGCCGACCGAATCTGCAATTCCACCCGATGCGATGGCGGCCGAAGCCATCCCGAAGCACACCACGCCGACGTGGGAAATGGAATTGCTGATTTCGGGCGCGACCGTGTTCGCGCTGATGCAGTTGCCGGCGATCCTCGACCGGATCTACTTCCATGCGTCGATGCGCGCGTCGCACGACTGGCACATGCTGCTGCAATTCGTGTACATCTATTTCAAGGCGGCCAACCTGATC
>DATHOV010000124.1:0-2885 GCA_035484515.1 Lysobacteraceae bacterium | reverse complement strand
CGCCAGCCTGCGCAAGATGTCGCCGCACCAGTGGCACGAGCTGATGCGGGTGAATCTGGACGGTGTATTCAACATGTGCCGCAACGTGGTCGAGGGCATGACCGCTCGCAGCTTCGGACGTATCGTCAACATCAGCTCGGTGAACGGCCAGACCGGCCAGTTCGGCCAGACCAACTATTCCGCCGCCAAGGCCGGCGTGCACGGTTTCAGCATGGCGCTGGCACGCGAGACTGCGCGCAAGGGTGTCACCGTCAACTCGATCTCGCCGGGCTATTGCGAGACCGCGCTGGTGATGGCGGTGCCGGAGGACGTGCGCACCAAGATCATCGACTCGGTGCCGGTGGGCCGGCTGGGCAAGCCCTCGGAGATCGCGCGGACGGTGAACTTCCTCGCGGCTGAGGATGCGGGCTTCATCACCGGCGCGAACATTCCGGTGAATGGCGGGTTGTTCATGAGTTCGTGAGCCGATGTAGCCCGGATGAAATCCGGGCTACTCAGTGCGGAGTTGCGTCGGCACAGGCCTGAAGTGCGCCGGGCTTGAAGAGCAGGTCCTTCAGGTAGCGGAACATGTTCGAGGCGACCGGCGGATCGCGATTGGAAAGGACCGCGAGCGTCCACTGCTCATCCGGGAATTCGGCGAACTCGACGTTCGCTCCAGGCGTTCCGCCGTTGTGGCCGAACCACCTCTTGCCGGCTTCCGAGCCGACGCCGAAACCCATGCCGTAGCCGAGCTCGGGTCTTCCGTCCTTTGCCGGGAACGCAACGATCTGCGGCGACGTCAAGGCATTCCTCGTGGCGGCGCTCAGCAGTTTGTCTTCCAGCAGCGCGTGGGCAAAGCGCTGCATGTCGGCGGCGGTGCTGAACACGCCACCGGCTGGCGATCCGTAGCCCTGGGTCGCGCCCGGCGCAGGCTGAAGCTCGACAGCCGCATCCGCAGCCGTCGGAGCCGCGGATGGGCCGCCCCGAAGCGCAGTCATTCCCACCGCTAGCGTCGCAAGCGGTTCCGGGCCGAGACCCGTGTCGGTCATTCCCGACGGCAGGAACACGTGTTCGCGAAGGTAGTCTCCATAAGTTTGCCCGCTCACACGCTCGATGAGGATGCCGAGCAATGCGAATCCGCTGTTGGAGTAGCTGAATTTCGAGCCGGGCGGAAAGGATGGTCTGTCGGCGGCGATCAGCGGCAACAGGTCGCTCGCTGTCCTCGCCTTGAGCATGGCATCCATGTTCTGCGGCCTGAAGAAATCGCCTAGACCCGAGCTGTGCGTCAGCAACTGGCGCACCGTCACGACCGATGCCTCGGGCGTGAGGCCGGCAACGTATTTCCCCACCGGGTCGTCCCATCGGATCTTCCCGGCGTCGACCAATTGAGCTGTCGCCACCGCGGTGAACATCTTCCCCATGGATGCGAGATTGAATCGCGTCGCCGCGGTGATCGGGCCGCTGCCCGGACCCGCCAGGACACCTCTCGCGACGAACGCGATGGGTCGATCGTGGTGGGTAACGGAGATCACGCCGGAAAACGATTCCTGCGCGGCCTTAGCGCCCAGGCATCGCTCAAGCGTGGTCGCGGTCGCTGCCTGGGGCTGCTCGATCGCTGCTCCAGCCGCCACGCCCATGCAGCAGCCAAGCGATGCGGCGGCGATGACCGCGCGAAGGACTCCGGTTTTTGTGCTCACGGGACGCTCCGATGGGGATTGCGCGCAAGATGCTGGAGTTCCAACTTCAATGTCCACAGAATGCCTTGAACAAGAAGCCGCGGATGATCGAACCTGTCCATCTCCGGCGGTCGACGAACGGGAAGGAGGCATGCCGATGCGCGATCGAATCGTCGTTTCAGATGCACGTGCCGCAAGCGTGTTCTCGAACATGCGGCAACGCCGCCTGCTGCTGGAATTCGTCGCCCGGGAGTCGTCGCTGCAGGAGATCGCCCTCAAGGCGAATCTCTCCCTGAACCTCGCGCACTATCACGTGACGCGATTCCTGGAGCTGGGCCTGGTCGAAACGACGCGCGAACAGCCGCGTTCCGGTCGCGTCATCAAGCGCTACCGTGCTGTTGCGCGTTCCTTCCTTGTTCCGACGTACCTGGGATCGCCATCTCCCGGGAAACAGCTGGCCGCCGAGTTGCGCGCGTCGCTGGACCGCGCGCACGTTCGCGATCCGAAGGACGGCACGCTGTACTTCGTGGACGATGCGCTGTCGCCGCGGATGCGTCGCGTGCAGGGTCGGGCGAACGCCGCGGAGGGGATCGAATCCTGGCACCAGCTTGTGCTGACGAAAGAACAGGCGCGATCGCTTGCAGACGAGCTCAAGGCACTGCTGTCGCGGTACGAAGGTCGTGCAAACGGCAGGGCAGCAAACTACCTGGCGTACTGCGCCCTGACGCCGAGAGCCCGGGGATAGGCGTGAGCGGAAAAAGCGGGAAAAGGGATCAGGTTCAATTGTTTTTCAATAAATGAAGCTGACCCCTTTTTCCCGACCTTTTTTTTCACTCGATCTCCCGCACCGACCGTCGGCAGGCCGCACCCGCGGCGGCCAGCAACATGGCCGCGCCAGCGAGCAGGAACAGGAACTTCAGGTTCCATGCAATCAGGAATCCGGCCACCGCAAGGGAGACCGGGGTCATCCCGTAGGAGGCGAGCATGAGCACGCTCGATACTCGCCCGCGCATCGTGGCATCGATCCGCTGCATGGCCCAGGCGCCGATGTGGACATTGACCATACCCGCCGTGCCGCCCATGACCAGCAGCACGATGGCGATGCTCCACGCATTTCCCAGCAGGCCGATGGATCCGAGGCAAGTGCCCAGCACCAACGTGGCCAGAAGGATCATCGCGCCACGCCTGCGGATCTTCCATACGCCAGCCAGCAGCGCGCCCAGCAGGCTG
>DATHOV010000123.1:0-5410 GCA_035484515.1 Lysobacteraceae bacterium | reverse complement strand
GACCGCATCGTGATCCGCCCCGACCTGATCGAAGCCGATGGCCTGGCGCAGCTACGCGAGGTGGCGCAGGCGCTGCGCGATGTGCGCGCATCGGGCAAGGAAGTGATCGCCTACGCCGAGAACCTCGACCAGAAGGGCTACCTGCTCGCGGCCGAGGCGAACACGATCTACCTGCATCCTTCGGGCAGCCTGATGCTCGAAGGACTCGGCCGCTACCGCAGCTATTACCGCGAAGGATTGCAGGACAAGCTCGGCGTGGACGTGCACCTGTTCCGCGTCGGCGAATACAAGTCGGCGGCCGAACCCTACATCCTCGACGCCGCCTCACCCGAAGCGAAGGAAGCCGACCTGTACTGGATGAACGACCTCTGGCAGCGCTACCTGACCGATGTCGGGCGCGCCCGCGGCATCGACCCTGCGAAGCTCGCCGCCGACATCGACAACATGCCCAACGAGCTCAAGGCCGCCGATGGCGACATCGCGAAGTGGGCGCTCGACGAGCACCTGGTCGATGCACTCAAGACCAGCGACGAGGTCGAGGCCATCCTCGAGCAGAAGGGCGCGCTCGACGAGCAGATGCACAGCTTCCGCCAGATCGACCTCGACGGCTACCTCGCACACGTCGGCGAAGAACCGCACGGGTTGAGCGACGACACCATCGCGGTGGTGGTCGCCGAGGGCGAGATCAGCGCTGGTCGTCAGCCGCCGGGCAAGATCGGTGGCGAATCCACCGCGGCACTGATCGCGCAGGCGCGCAACGACGACCATACCAAGGCCCTGGTGATGCGCGTGGATTCGCCGGGAGGCGAGGTGTTCGCCTCCGAGCAGATCCGCCGCGAGATCGAGCTCACGCGAAAGGCCGGGATCCCGGTCGTGGTTTCGATGGGCAACGTGGCCGCATCGGGCGGCTACTGGATCTCGATGAACGCGAACCGCATTTACGCCGACCCCTCGACGATCAGCGGCTCGATCGGCATCTTCGGCCTGGTGATGAATGCGCCGCGGGTGATGGACAAGCTCGGCATCCACAGCGATGGCGTTGGCACCACCCGCTGGGCGGGTGCGTTCGATCCGGAGCGGCCGCTCGATCCGGCGGTCGGCGAGCTGATCCAGGCCAGCATCGACCACGGCTACGCGCAGTTCATCGGCAACGTCGCCCGCGCGCGCGGACGCACGCCGGAGCAGGTCGATGCGATCGCGCGCGGTCGCGTATGGAGCGGAGCGCAGGCGAAGGACCGCGGACTGGTCGATGCCTTCGGCGGGTTGCGTGACGCGATCGACGGCGCCGCGCAACTGGGCGGGCTTGCAAAGGGGCAATACCGCGTAGCCTACGTCGAGAAACCGATGACGCCGTTCGAGAAATTCTTCTCCGGCCTCACCGGAAACGCCCGCGCGCAGTCCCTGCTCGCCGCGAGCGGGCTGGGCCGCGTGTTCCTGCCCGACCACGCGCAGGACGAACTCGCCCACGCCATGGACTGGCTGAGCGCCGAGAAGGGCAGGCCCTTCGGCGCAGTCGCGCACTGTTTTTGCGGGCTGTAGGAAGCTTCTGCGGGCTGCAGGAACCGCTACGGCGGCGACGCGGGACTCGCGCTGCCGCCGCCTTCGGCGTCCTGGAGCTGGCTGTCCTGCTTGTCGTGGGACTGCTGGATGATGCCTTCGACGGACTTGGCCTTGTCGATCGGCTTCTGGATCGTGTCGCGCAGCTCGGTGGCCTGCGGTGCATCGGCCTGGCCTGAAGCGGCAGGCGGCGGCGCGGACGAGCATCCGGCGAGCAGCGCGACGACGAGCAACGGCAGCGGGTGGATCGAGCGCGACATGACGGGTCTCCTTGAAGGGGCCAGAGTAAATTTCGCCCGAGCTGGGTGAGCATATCGCGAGCCGCCGCGCGAAACTTTACTCTGGCCCCTTCAAGGAGACCACGATGACGAACGAACGCTGGCGACTGGACGGACAGGTGGCGCTGGTAACCGGTGCGAGCGCGGGCATCGGCCAGGCGATCGCACGCGAGCTGCTCGGCTTCGGCGCCGACGTGCTGCTGGTCGCGCGCGACGCCGACAACCTTGAAAGCGTGCGTACGGATTTCGAAGAGGAATTCCCCGACCGCATCGCGCGGGCCTTCCCCTGCGATCTGGCCGACGAGGAAGCGCGCCGCGAGCTGTTCGACTGGATCGAGGATCTCGACAGCGACCTGCATATCCTCGTCAACAACGCCGGCACCAACCAGCGCAAGCCAACCATGGACTACGCCGACGAGGAATGGCGCGCGCTGTTCGAGTTGAACCTGTTCGCGACCTTCGAGCTGTGCCGCTATGCGTATCCGTTGCTGACGAAGCATGCGGCATCGAGCATCGTCAACATCGGCAGCGTGTCGGGCGCGACCCACGTGCGCACCGGCTCGCCCTACGGCATGACCAAGGCCGCGGTGCACCAGCTGACCAGGAACCTCGCCTGCGAATGGGCCGGCGACGGCGTGCGCGTGAACTGCGTGGCGCCCTGGTATATCCGCACGCGCCGCACCTCGACCGCGCTCGCCGATCCGGAGTACTACGACGAGGTGATCGAGCACACCCCGCTCGGGCGCGTCGGCGAACCCGAGGAAGTCGCCGCTGCGGTCGCCTTCCTGTGCCTGCCCGCGGCCAGCTATATCACCGGCGAATGCATCGCGGTGGATGGCGGGTTCCTGCGCTACGGGTTCTGATGCTCGGTCGTTCGAACCCGCATCAATCGTCGGCGCAATCGCTGCGCATCTGTTCGTCCAGCCCCTTGCGCTCGCGCTCGTAACGTTCGCGATCGCTAGGCTGCGCGTTGAAGATCATCGTACCCAGCTGGTCCGCGCGCGCTCGCAGGCCCGCGCAGACGTCCTCCTGCGGCAGGCGCACGCAAGTGTCCTCGACATAGCTCATCGCCGGCACGCCGTATCCGTGCGCATGCGTAAGCGGCGCGTGGCCGCCTGCCACGAAACCGGTGTCCCGCGCCGGGCCAGTCGTCCACAACGGCTCATAGCGGCCCTGCGGGATGCCGGTGTGGTTGATGTAAGTGTCGCCGTCGGGCGTAGTGCACTGGTAGGCGGGTTGCGGATCGCGCTCGTGGACGACACGCACTTCGACCGGGTGCGGTGGCGCATGGGACGCTGCGGCGACCGGCTGCGGCAGGGCGTCCTGCGGACGGACCATTTCGCGCGTCTCCTGGCGTGCGTCCTTCGGGCAGGCCTTGTCCTGCAGGCTGACACCGCCCTTCGTGTCCACGCAACGGTAGATGGTCACCGTATCGGCGTGTGCGGCGCGCGGCACGGCCAATGCGCCGACCAGGAAGGCACCCAGCAAGGCTTCGCAGACGAGCGGAGGCATGGACTCATTCTGCTCCCGTTCATCCGGGGAAGGCGAATCGCGGGCTCGCTACTTTCGTTGCTGTTCAGACAGTCGAAACATCCCCTGTCAGCGCCCACAGGTGGCGTAGAGCATCGAGGTCAAGTCCTGTTCCTCGGGCGCATAGAGCGAGCGTTCGCTGGGCTTGGACGCGTAGATCTGCTTGCGCAGGGCGTCACGGCGGGCAGCGTAGCGCGCGCAGGCCTGCGCCGGTTCGAGCTGGGTGCACTGGTCGGCGACCCACTGACCCGACGACGCACCAGCTGGCGGCGCATCGGCATCCTTCGAATCCGCCGATGAGGTCGGTCCGCTGTAGGAACGCACGACGTAACCGCCCTTTTTCAGGCGCTTCGCCAGTTGCGCCGACTGGGCCGCCTTCGTCGCCGCGTCGGCATCGTCGGAAGCATCCGATGCCTCTGATGCCTCCGTCTTCGCGGCCCATTGCCGGCCCGGCACACCGTCGCGGCTGTCGTAGGTCGATCCGTCTGCGCGCATGCACTGCCAGAGTGGGTAAGGATCGTTGGGCCCGCTCACGATTGCATTCGCCGGACTGACTGGGTGTCCGGCGACCATCGAGACCGGCGCAGGCGCGGCCGCTGCAGCTGGCGGCGCGACGGACTCCGGTGGTCGCTCGAAGGGAATCTTCCGTTGCGTGGCGCCTTTCGGGCAGGGCGTGCTCTGGATGCTGACGCCGTCGGCCGATTCGCAGCGATACACGGCGTCGTCAGCGCGCGCCGCCTGTACGACCAGCAGGCCACCCAGAATGGCGCAGGAAACCCAAGTCAGCATTCGCATGCCCGGATTGTGCGGCGTGGCTGCCCGTCGCGCCAGTCGCGTGTAGTCAATGGCGCAAGGCTGCGTTCCATCGCTTCGACTTGGGATTGGCGCCCGCAGCGCCGATAATATGGGCATGGCGACCAACGAACCGGATCGGGGCGAGCAGGGGAAGGGCTTCGAGTTCCCCGGCGTGTTCGAGATCACCGCGCTGGGCCCGGCCTCCGCGGAACTGCAGACCGAGATCCCGCGCCTGCTGTTCGAGGCTGGTCTGGACGTGCTCCACGAAACCGTCTCGATGCGGCCGTCCACTGGCGGGCGTTTCGTCTCGGTCTCGATCAGCTTCCGCGCGCAGTCGCGCGCCGACTACGAGGCCGCGCACCGGGCGCTGCGTGCGCATCCCGAGGTGAAGTGGACGCTGTGAGGGACGCGATGGCCTGGCAGGTGCGCGATCTCGGCCGGCGTGCCTACGAACCGGTCTGGCGCGCGATGCAGGCCTTCACCGATGCGCGCGGCGAGGACACAGCCGACGAGTTGTGGATCGTCGAACACGATCCGGTGTTCACCCTCGGCCAGGCCGGCAAGCCGGAGCACGTGCTGGCGCCCGGCGACATCCCCGTGCTGCGGGTGGATCGCGGCGGCCAGGTCACCTACCACGGCCCCGGCCAGATCGTCGCCTATCCGCTGGTGGACCTGCGTCGGCTCAGGCTCGGCGTGCGCGAACTGGTCGAGCGCATCGAGCAGGCGGTGATCGAGGTGCTCGCGGACTGGAACATCGTCGGCGAGCGCAAGGCCGGCGCGCCCGGCGTGTATGTCGCAGGCGCCAAGGTCGCGGCACTGGGCCTGCGCGTGCGGCGCGGGTGCAGCTTCCATGGTCTCGCCTTCAATGTCGCGATGGACTTGGAACCCTTCCAGCGCATCAACCCCTGCGGCTACCAGGATTTGCAGGTCACGTCGGTGCTAGACTCGGGGGGTCCTTCGGAACCTCTCGCCCTAGTGCCGGCGCTGGTCGCCGCCCTTTCGGAGCAGCTCGGCCTGCAGCCCTTGTGGCAGCCTGATCCCCCGGCCGTGTTTTCCGCTCCCCGTCCCTCAGCCATCGTCACTTCCTGCCCATGAACGACGCCATCAAGTCCATCCCGCTGCGGGTGCTCGCCGATGCCGAAACGATGACACCGGGCGTCAAGCAACTGGGCCAGGACAAGATCGCACGCAGCCCGGTGAAGTTCGACGCCGCGCCGACCCTGCGCAAGCCGGAGTGGATCCGCGTGCGC
>DATHOV010000122.1:0-2929 GCA_035484515.1 Lysobacteraceae bacterium | reverse complement strand
CCCCGACGAGACCGAGAACGGCGTGTGGGTCAGCCACAGCGCAAAAATCCCGCCCACCGGCGCAGATAAAATCACGCCCACGACGGTGATCAGCGGGAACTTGAAGTTGCCGTAGAGCATGAACAACAGCAGGAAGATCAGCGCGACGGTCAGCGGCAGCACGAGCAGAAGCTGGCCGCGCGATGCGGTGTATTCGGAATACTCGCCGCCCCAGTCGGCGCGGTACCCCTGGGGCAGGGACACCTTCTGCTTCACCTGCTTGATCGCATCGCCGACCGCGCCGGCGAGATCGCGCCCCTCGACGGAGAACTGCACGCCGATGTAGCGCGAGTTGTTCTCGCGATAGATGAACGAGGCGCCGTTGGTGACCCGGATGTCGGCGAATTCCTTCAAGGGAATCTGCTGGCCACCCGGTGTGGCGACGAGGATGTTGCCGATCTCCTGCGGGTTGTCGCGATATTTCTGGTCGAGGCGCACGACGAGGTCGAACTGCTTCTCCTGCTGCACGACCTGGGTAGCGACGTCGCCGCCGATCGCAGTCGTGATCAGCCCATTGATGTCGTCGACATTCAATCCGTAACGCGCGATCGCGGCACGGTTGATCTTGATGGTCAGGCTGGGCTGGCCGAGTTCCTGCACGAGGGTCACGTCGGTGATGCCGCGCACGTGCTCGAGGACCTGCTTGATCTCCTTGCCCTTCTTCTGCAGCGTTTCCAGATCGCCACCGAAGATCTTGACGGCCAGCGCGCTCTTCAGGCCCGTTTCGGCTTCGTCGACCGCGTCTTCCGCAGGCTGGGTATAGTTGAAGCTGATGCCGGGGAACGCAGCGAGCTTCTTGTCGATGGCCTCGGTCAACGCGGCCTTGGTGCGATAGGGCCCGGTCCATTCCGAGTAGGGCTTGAGGCCGACGAAAAACTCGACGTTGAAGAAGCCGGTGGAATCGGTGCCGTCATCGGGACGCCCGAGTTCGGACGTGACCGTGGTGACCTGCGGGAACGAGCGCAGGATGTCGCGCACCTTCGGCGCGATCTTCGCCGACTCGTCGAACGAGATCGTGTAAGGCATCGTCGCGCGCACCCACAGCGCGCCTTCGTCGAGTTTCGGCATGAACTCGGCGCCGATGCGCGGGACGAGCAGCAGCGACGCGACCAGCAGGACGGCCGAAGCGGCGACCGTGCCCCACGGGCGCGCCAGGCAGAAATCCAGGCCCTTCGTGTAGACCGACTTGAGTGCTTCGAACGCGGCATTGCGACGCTCGTGCACGCCCTTGCGCATGAAGAGAGCGCACAACACCGGCAGCAGGGTCAGGGTGACGACCAGCGAGCCGATGAGGGCGAAGATCATCGTGTCGGCCATCGGCTTGAACAGCGTTCCGGAAGGTCCGGTCAGCACGTAGATCGGCAGGAAGCTCGCGACGATCACTGCGACGGCATAGAACAGCGGACGGTCCACTTCCGATGCCGCGTCTTCGATGATCTCGCGGATGTTGAGAGGCTTGCCTTCGTGCAATGCGATCTGGCGGAAGATGTTCTCGACCATGAAGATCGCGCCATCCACGAGGATGCCGAAGTCCACGGCGCCGATCGACAACAGGTTTGCCGATGCGCCCTGCATGTCGAGGCAGAAGAACGCGAACAGCAGCGCCAGCGGAATGGTGATCGCGACGATCAATCCCGCGCGGATATCGTAGAGAAAGAACACCAGCACGATGACGACCAGCAGCATGCCCTGCAGCAGGTTGCGCTCGACGATCTGGGTGGTCTGCGCGATGAGGTCGCTGAGGTCGTAGAACGGATGGATCTTGACGTCCTTCGGCAGGACCTGCTCGTTGAGCTCCTTGGTCTTCGCCTCGACGCGCTTGAGCACATCCTGGGTTTTTTCGCCGGTGCGCAGCAGGATCACGCCTTCCACGGCATCGTCCTGCTTCTCGTAGCCGAACTCGCCCAGGCGTGGGGCGATGCCGATCTTCACCTGGCCGACGTCCTTGAGCAGGACCGGCGTACCGTTGTGGACCGCGAGGACGACGTTGCCGATGTCCTCCAGCGTTTCCATTCGTCCGACGCCGGTGACGTAATAGAACTGGCCGCCCTGCGAATAGAACCCGCCGCCCGCGTTGCTGTTGTTCGCCGCAAGCGCGGCTTCCACCTGCACCGCAGACAAGCCGACCCCGGCGATCTTCGCCTGGTCGAGCATCACCTGGTATTGCATGGTGCCGCCGCCGAATCCGGAATCGTCGGCCACGCCGGGAACGGATCGGTACTGCGGCTCGATGGTCCACGCTTCGAGGGTCTTGAGGTCCATCGGCGAGCGGTCGGAACTTTGCAGCACGTACCGGTAAATCAATCCCGAAGGCGCCGACAGCGGCGACACCGACGGCGCGACGCCGCTGGGCAGGCTCAGGTCGGGCAGCCGGTTGAAAGCCTCCTGGCGCGCGAAGTTGTTGTCGGTTCCGTTTTCGAACGTGATGGTGACGTCGGACAATCCGTACAGCGAGATCGACCGCATCGTGGCCGTCTTCGGAATGCCGTTCATCCCGTTCTCGACGGGCACGGTGATCAACCGTTCCACTTCCTCGGCAGTGTGTCCGGGCCACTGCGTCACGAGTTCGACGATCGGCGGCGACAGATCCGGATAGGCATCCATCGGCAGGCGATCGAGCGCCCACCATCCGGCACCGATCAGCACGAACATCATGAGGACGACGATGAATCGCTGGCCCAGCGACCTGGCCACGATCCGGTTCATGAGCGACGCCGTTCGCGACGGCGACCCGGTCAGCGGTGCGTGGTCGCTCATTGGGTCTGCATGAACTGCATGAACAGGGCGCCATCGACGACGATCCTGTCGCCGGCCTTGAGGCCTTCGGGGATCGCGTACCGGTCGCCGACGCGATCGCCGAGGGTTACGCGCTGCCGTGCGAAGCTGTTGT